>JBHIAL010000045.1:0-7553 GCA_046758525.1 bacterium | reverse complement strand
ACTCTAATTACTACTGCCGGAACTGTTATGTACGGGATAGAAAGAATTGGGGGGATTAGGCCGGGGGAGACCGTGGTTGTCACCGGTCCGGGACCGATTGGACTGATGGGAGTTCAGGTTGCTAAAGCACTGGGGGCAGGTAGAGTCATTCTCACCGGAACTCGAGAGTCAAGATTGGAAGTAGGTAGGGAGATTGGTGCTGATGAAATTATTGACATTCGCCAGGATGATCCCGTGCAAAAGATAAATGAGCTTACCCATGGAGTTGGAGCAGATGTAGTCGTTGAGTGTTCAGGGAATCCTCGAGCCCCAGCCCAGGCCATAGATCTCATCAGAAAAGGAGGGAGAATTGCTCTGGTGGGCATCTACCAGGAGCCGGTGACTCTTAATTTAAATAAAGTTGTCCAGTGGAATTTATCTTTAGCTGGTGGAAAAGCTGAAGGGATGTGGAACCTGGAAAGAGCAGTTCCCCTAATGACGGATGGCAGAATCAAGGCAGAGCCTCTTATAACTCATACTTTTCCTCTCGATAAGATAAACGAAGCAATGCAGGTCTTTGTTAAGAGAATAGGAGGGGCAATAAAGGTGGTTATCAGGCCCTGAATTAGCTAGCCAACGAGGAAACTATTTATGGATGATAAAGTAAAAATAGGTTTGATTGGTTTGGGAAGAATGGGGCGTATATATGTGGAGGTTCTGGTTTCCCGAATCCCTCGGGCAGAACTGGTGGCGGTAGCTGATATCAACCGCGAAGTTGCTAAAAAAATTGCTGACTCCTACAGGATAAGACACTGGTTTGACAATTACCAGGATCTCTTCAAAATCGAAGGTATCAGGGGGGTAATCATCGCTGCTTCTACCAGTGTCCATACCGAGATTATTGTCGGCGCTGCTGAGGCCGGGAAAGATATATTTTGTGAAAAGCCTGTTGCCCTTACCTTGAAGGAAACTGACATTGCTCTTAGGGTGGTAAAAAAGAGAAAGGTAAAATTCCAAGCAGGTTTTATGAGAAGATTTGATAGAGGATATACGTTGGCCAGGAAAAAAATTGAGGAAGGCAGAATAGGAAAGCCGGTAAGCTTTAAATCTATAAGTAGAGATCCCATGTGCCCCAGACTTGATTACGCCAGGGTAAGTGGGGGACTGATAACGGATATGGCCATTCATGATTTTGACCTCGCCCGATGGCTAATGGGAAGTGAGGTAAAAAGAGTTTATGCTGAAGGGGGAAGACTGGTATTTGATCAGCTAAAAGAGGCCGATGATATTGATAATGCTACCATAAATATGCTTTTTTCGGATGGTTCCCTGGGAAACGTTGAGGTAAGTCGTAATGCCTTGTATGGCTATGACATCCGTACCGAAGTTTTGGGTTCGGAAGGTGGGATAATGATCGGTTATGCCCGACATACTCCAGTAGTCCTTTTAACAAAAAAAGGCGCGGCTCATGATTTTGTTCCCTATATTATGGAAAGATTTGGGGAGGCTTATACCAATGAGTTGAAATATTTTGTTGACTGCATTTATAATGACCAAGACCCTTCAGTTACCGGTCAAGACGGAAGAGCTGCTCTTGAGATTGCTCTAGCAGCAACTCAATCTTATAAAGAGGCAAGACCAGTAGAAATACCCTTAGCGAGTGGGTAATTGGGTAATTTGGTGAAGAATAAGGGATAATATTGGCGGTTTGGAGGAGGAAAAGGGACCGATGGTGAAAAATAGGATGAAGGTAGTGGTGACCGATTATGACTACCCTTCCCTTGATCTGGAAAGGAAAGTATTAGCAGCAATTGATCCTGAGTTTGTAGGAGCTCAGTGCACCACAGAGGAGGAGGTCATAACTGCTGCCAGAGATGCCGATGGCATACTTAATCAATATGCTCCCATAACCGAGAGAGTAATCAAATCACTTGATAGATGTAAAGTTATCTGTCGTTATGGCGTGGGAGTCGATAGTATCGATGTGGAGGCAGCCACTGACCGAGGAATCATTGTGGCTAATGTTCCGGATTACTGTGTTGACGAAGTATCCACTCATGCAGTGGCCTTGATCCTTGCCTGTGCGCGAAAGGTACCTTACCTTTCTGGTACAGCAAAAAAGGGAAAATGGGATTTTACGGTGGGAAAGCCCATATTCCGGTCTCAGGGTAGAGTCCTGGGTCTCTTTGGTTTGGGAAGAATCGCTAAAGCTGTGGTCCGAAAAGCAAAAGGTTTTGACTTCCAAATTACAGCCTATGATCCCTATATTTCTGAGGCAAATGAAAAAGTTGAATTAGTCAGCTTCTCTGAGCTTCTGTCAAAGTCAGATTTTGTATCCATTCACGCTCCCCTCACCGAGGAGACGAAGCACGCTTTTGGCAAAGCCGAATTCAAAGCTATGAAAAAGGATGCCTACCTCATAAATACGGCCCGGGGAGCCATCGTGGATGAGTTTGCTCTTTATCAGGCCCTTAAAGAAGGGTGGATTGCCGGAGCTGCTCTGGATGTTATGGAAAAAGAGCCACCTGACTCGAACAATCCCCTTTTGAAATTGGACAACGTCATCATTACACCCCATATCTCTTATTACTCGGAGGAATCCTACGCTGAACTAAAAACAAAAGCAGCTCAAGCGGTGCTGGATGTTCTAAAAGGAGAACTACCCAAAGCGATTGTTAATCCTCAGGTTGTGAAGGAAAGATAGGATTTGGGAATGGGTTAGTTTTCTCGGGCGATAAGGTCGGGCAAGGAAAAACTCATGAGGCAAGACAAAGGAGGAAAGAAGGTATGAATCAAAAAAGTAATAAACTTGAGATTATGCTTGAGGGTGGAGTTATTCCTGTCATCAGGGCAAGGTCAGGCGCTGAGGCTCTAAAGGTGGTTGAGGCTATCAGAAAAGGAGGAATCAATACTATTGAGATAACTATGACGGTTCCCGGTGCCCTAGGAGTTATGGAAAGCTTGGCTAAGGAGGCCGGCGATGAGATATTGTTGGGGGCGGGGTCGGTACTCGACCCGGAAACCGCCCGAGCATCCATTCTGGCCGGCGCCGAATTCATTGTAGGACCCTGCCTTAATCCCGAACTGGTGAGGCTATGTAAAAGGTACAGTAAAATTGTAATCCCCGGGGCCATGACTCCTACCGAGATAGTGAGAGCCTGGGAGATGGGGGCGGATGTAGTGAAGGTTTTCCCGGCCGGTCAATTAGGTGGACCCACTTATATTAAAGCTGTAAAGGCACCCTTACCCCAGATCCTGCTTAATCCCACCGGAGGGGTGAGTTTAGACAATGCCGGGGAGTTTATTAAGGCTGGAGCTTCAGTTATCTCAGTTGGTAGTGCCCTGGTGGATAAAAAAGCAGTGGCAGCAGGAAATTTTGAAGTGATAACCAGAAAAGCAGAACAATTCGTAGAGGAGGTGGGAAAGGCGAGGCGGAAATGAACTTAGCCGATAAGGTGGCCATTGTCACCGGTGCTGGTCGAGGCATAGGTAAAGCCACGGCTTTAACTCTGGCCCGGGAAGGGGCAAATGTGGTGGTAAACGATATTGACGGTAAGGTAGCTCAGCAAGTAGCTACTGAAGTTGAATGTATGGGGCGCCAGGCTCTGGCTATAAAAGCGGACGTTTCCCAGAGCAAAGAGGTGAACCGCATGATCCAATCCACCCTGGAGAAATTTGGAAGGGTCGATATCTTAGTAAATAATGCCGGAATTATACGCCGAGGTTCGACCGAGAATCTGACCGAGGAGGAATGGGACCGGGTTTTAAGTGTGAATCTTAAAGGTGCTTTTAACTGTTGCAAAGCCGTCATCGGAGTTATGAAGAAACAGAGATCCGGGAAAATCGTAAATATATCCTCTATTGCGGGAAAGATGGGAGACATTGCCTCTGCTCCTTGTTATGGTGCCTCTAAAGCAGGAGTTACCTGTCTTGCTAAATCTTTGGCCAGAGAGCTAGCGCCTTACGGAATAAATGTCAATGTAGTTGCGCCCCATGCCATCGAGACGGAGATGAGCAGAGAGTGGTCGGATGAGAAAAGGAGAAGCATCATCAGTAGTATTCCCCTGGGAAGATTAGGTGAACCTGGCGATGTAGCTGAGGCAGTGGTTTTTTTAGTCTCAGACAGTGCAAAATTTATCACGGGTGAGGTTTTGGATGTAAATGGTGGTTGCTTGATGGATTAAATATTGGTTAGTATAGGCCCCAAAATGAGAGGAAGGAGGTGAACTAGGCGGTAAAGGTGGATTGGTCACGGGATGAGGGGCGTCCGAAGTGACCAGGTTCTTGGTATTACAAGGAGGAAAGGAAATGAAAAAAAATACCAAATGGCTCTTAATGAGCCTGACTATGGTGGTTGTTCTGACCACTGCGCTAACTCTGAATGTTGGGCCAGTAACCAGGGCATCTGCCAAGGTGACTCTACGATTCTCTGATTGGCACATGGCAGAAGCCCACTGGCTTAAGGCCCTGGAAGAGGCAAAGGCGATTTTTGAGGAGCGATACCCGGATATCAAGATCACCTTTGAGCCGGTTTCCTACGGAGAGAAAGAGACCAAGTATATTACGGCATCTGAGGCCGGACAGGCACCGGATGTGATGCATCTTCACGCTTATTCCCTGCGGGCGTTCATCGAAAAAGGTTATGCTCTTGACTTGACTCCCTTCATTAGCAAAGAAAAAGCTGATTTTCTAGACGCCTGGTATGCTCTGCCCTTGACGCTCTGCAAATCCCAGGGAAAAGTATATGCTATGCCAGGTGACTACATGGCTCAGGTTCTGGTTCGCAATACGGAGCTATTCAAGGAAGCCGGGCTTGATCCCGCTAAGCCTCCCAAAACCTGGAATGAGTTTTTGGAATATGCTCAGGCCCTTACGGTAGACAAAGATGGCGACTTCAAGGTGGATCAATGGGGCTTTGGCATGATTGGCGCCAAAAGTCCTGGGTTTGAGCTTCGATTCAGTCCCTTTGTCTGGAGTTTCGGAGGTGACTATTTAACAGAAGATCTAAAGCATTCAGCATTGGATACCCCCGGGGCGATTGAGGCGATTAAATTCTTTGTCAGCCTGTATCGAGAGTACGGGGTGGTTCCTCCCGGAGCTACTGCCTTTGGTCCTTCCGATGTGAGGACCCAGCTGGCCCAAAAGAAGGTAGCCATGAATATAGGATCTGGCTGGACCGCACCTATAGTGGATAGCATGAACCCTGAGCTAGGGGCTTACGAGGTGCTGGAGTACGCTCCGGTGCCGGTAAAGAGAAAAGCAATTACCTCTGCCTGGCTCAGTGCCTGGATAATAAGTCCCAATAGCAAGCATCCCCAGGAAGCCTGGGAATGGACTAAGTTCATTACCAGCAAAGAAATGGAACTAAAATGGTTCAGGGATGCCCGGGTACTTTCTGCCCGGCAGGATGTTAGCGGAGTAGCTCCCGAAATCCTGGAGGACAAACATGCTAAGGTTGTTGCCTCTCAATTAGCCTACGCAAAATTTGTTCCCCAAATGAAGGAATGGCCCGAGATCATCGATGCCGTTACCACTGGAGTTCAAGAAGCTCTAATTGGGGTTAAGATGCCTGAGAAAGCTTTGGCAGAGGCCCATAAAAGGGTTAACGCTATTCTCGCTCGATGAAGATAGGAATGCGATTTCCATTGGGATGGTTAACTGTACCAGGGTAGATAAAGAAGGGGGAAGAGGGCAGTAAGAGGTCCTCTTCCCCCTCATGAGTCGTTAAAACCTCAATGGGTTCGCAGACATAAGAATATCAATTGGTGTCTGAATCCGGGCTAAAAGTAAATATGTGATGCTTGCCCTACGTATCAAAGATAAACAAATGGGTTATTTTTTTATCCTGCCGGCAGCCTTAATGCTTCTGGCGGTGATAATCTACCCGGCAGTGTACAGCTTAAAGTTGAGTTTTACTTTAGAGTCAGAGGCTGTATACTCCCTAGCTAATTATGTAGAACTTTTTCGAGATTCTCTATTTTGGCAAGCCTTTAGAAATACCTTGGTTTTTGTGGGGGTGGTGGCGGCTTTTCATCTGGTAATAGGATTGTCCATTGCTATGGCGCTAAACACCCGGATTAAAGCAAGGCTGCTTTTCAGGCTAATTGTTCTGCTTCCCTGGACAATTCCCGATGTTGTTGCCGGTATTACCTGGAAATGGATATACGATCCGGTATATGGTGCCCTAAACGACCTTCTCTCCAGACTAAATCTCATTCATGCTCCCATTTTATGGCTATCCGATCCTGGACTAGCTTTGTCCAGCATTATTTTTGCCGATATCTGGCGGGGATTTCCCTTTGTTATGCTAATCCTGCTGGCTGGTCTGCAGGCTATCCCCAAGGAGTTATATGAGGCATCCAATATTGATGGGGCCTCGAGTTTTCAGTTGTTCCGATACATAACCTTACCGGGTCTGAAGAAAATGGTGGTTGTCGCTTTAGCCCTGGATATTATCTGGGAGTTTAGGCGCTTTGGTCTGGTACAGGCGATGACCCAGGGTGGACCTGGACATCAAACCGAGGTCTTCTCTACCCTCATATATAAGGAATATTTTCAATTCTTTCGCTTTGAATATGCCAGTGCAGTAGCCGTAATAATGAGCATTATTCTCCTCTCTCTTAGCCTTCCCTATATATGGATGATAAGCAAGGAGCAGTGATGAGCAGGTTTTTTTCGTTTTGTCAGGCAAAGGAGTTGTGATCTACTGACCAGGGAGTAGAACATGATAGCCTTAGGAATACGAGGACAACGTAAGCTAAAGATTAGCCTGGTCTATCTTTTTCTTGCTTTGAGCTCTATTTTTGTTTTTTTCCCTTTTGTGTGGATGATTTTAACCTCCTTAAAGACAAACCCTGAAGCATTGCGTATTCCCCCCACCTGGGTACCTCAGAAACTAACCTTTGAAGCGTACATTGCTATGTGGATAAGGAAGCCCTTTGGAATATATTTTATAAATAGTGTAATAATATCTTTTTCCACCGCGGCCATATCTACATTCTTGGGAGGTTTAGCCGGCTACGGTTTTTCCAGATTTATGTTCCGGGGCAAGACCCTCCTCCTGGGAGCTTTTTTAGCTACCCAAATGCTCCCTGGTGGCCTACTCATCGGTCCCTACTTTAAGATATTAGGCAGGGTTGGCCTGTTTAATACCCGTACCGGTTTAATAATAGCTTTTATCACCATCTGCCTCCCTTTTTCTACCTGGATGTTAAAGGGATTCTTCGACACCATTCCTCCAGAGTTGGATCAAGCGGCCATGATTGACGGATGTTCTAGGCTGGGTGCTTTTCGCCGAGTGTTGTTGCCGGTGGCCAAGCCGGGAATGGTGGCCACAGTGTTGTTTGCCTTTTTGTTGGCCTGGGGTGACGTATTATGGGCTCTTTGTTTAACCAGTACCCATGAGATGAGCACGGTGACTTTAGGAATTCTGAGGTTCGTGGGGGAATTTCAGGTTTACTGGCCTATGTTGATGGCCGGCTCTATCATCGGGAGCATACCGGCAATAATTCTGTATGTTCTGCTGCAGAAATTTCTCATTGCCGGTCTGACGGCAGGAGCGATGAAAGGATGAT
>JBHIAL010000044.1:0-7620 GCA_046758525.1 bacterium | reverse complement strand
TGAAGTAACATTTAGGAGACTTTATTGAGATTATTGGTAGGCCACGGTTAATCTCTTCGATTTTTCACCTATTACCTAGGCATCTCTCCCAGTCTTACCCTGATCTTCTTATATTCACCCTGCCTAGCTATCAACAAGCTTATCCTTTCCCCAACTTTCATTTTTTTAGAACGATTCCCGCTAATAACCACACCCCCCTTCCTTTTCTTAAAAAGTTAAGCATTGCACCCTCCTATTGTTGTTTTTCATGTTTTGTTTATTGCAGGTACTATATTATAGGGCTCCTCTTACGAATGTCAATTTTTTTTGGCTACAATGATACTGCACACTTTTTAATGGAAAATATAATAGGAATTATCACTTCAAGAAAATGAAAGAGGTCTGGACGACAAGCAAGAAAGGACAAAGTCTTGCAGGATTCAGATATTTTGGTATCTTAATAAGAAATCTATCTATTAACTCATTTCTGGTTAAAGGAGCTTTTTAAGAATACCCCCGCCCAGGGGGCAAAGATTTACATAAAGAAGATTTTCTCGAGAATAAAATGTAAAAAGTGTGAGGAGGATTTTTCAGGAAAAGGGAGGTGGTGCTTTGACGAACGGTGATTTTTTGTTAAAATGAGGAGAGGATAATGTATGAATTGATGATTGAAACTGAATTTGCTGCTGCCCATCAGCTAAAAGAGGCAGGGGGAGACTGTGAGAAACTACACGGGCATACCTGGAAAGTCCAGGTTTTTGTTAAAGGAGAGAAGTTGGACCAGCATGGAATTCTCGTTGACTTTAGAGCCATGAAGAGGATAGTTAAAAAATGGACAGCTGGTTTGGATCATCATTATTTAAATGAAGTTTTGAGCGGCACTAATCCCACCACGGAAAATATAGCCAAATATCTTTTTCAAAAGCTCGAGAAAGAGATAAATTTAGAGACCATAAAACTGAGCAAAGTGAGGCTCTGGGAAGCCAGGGATAGCTCGATAACCTATAGCCAGGGAGATAATTAATGGAGCCGTTAGTTCAAATAGCCCTGGATTTTGTGAACCTAAATAGAGCTTTGAGGGTAGCTGAGGCAGCGACCGCCGGAGGGGCGGACTGGCTTGAAGCAGGTACTCCTTTAATCAAAAGTGAAGGTTTGGATTGCCTCCGGGCTCTGAGAAGGAAATTTCCCCAAAAGACTTTGGTAGCTGATATGAAGATTATGGATGTGGGCAGGATTGAGTCGGAATCAGCTTTTAAAGCGGGAGCTAACGTGGTCTGTGTTCTGGGGGGAGCTGATGATTCCACTATAAGAGAATGTGTGGAGGCGGCTAAAAATTACGGGGGAAAGGTAATGGTTGATTTGCTAGGGGTGAGTGATCCAACAAGACGGGCCAAGGAAGTAGAAAAAATGGGCATAGATTATATAGGAATGCACACCTCAATAGATGAACAAATGAGAGGCAAAGATCCTTTTAGCCAGCTAAGAGAAGTCTCCCGGACAGTGGGTGTCCCGATTGCCGTGGCTGGAGGAATAAATTCTGAGACTGCTGTGAGGGCCATAGATGCAGGAGCCAGTGTGGTTATAGTGGGAGGAGCTGTAATTAAGGCCAAGGATCCCCGGGAAGCCACCAGGCTAATCAAGGAGGCGATCAAGGATAAAAAGGTTATTCCTACTGAGCTTTTCAAGAGAGCAAGGGGTAAGGAAATTGTCCAGATCTTCAGGAAAGTTTCTACTCCCAATCTTTCCGACGCTATGCATCGAGCTGGAGAGATCAAAGGTTTAGTGAAGATCACTCCTTCTGTTAAACTGGTAGGGCCAGCCCTAACAGTGAGGAGTTATCCTGGTGATTGGGCAAAACCAGTTGAAGCAATTGATAAAGCAAAAAAAGGCCAGGTGATAGTTATTGATGCAGGTGGAGCGGGACCAGCAGTATGGGGAGAGTTAGCTACCCATTCAGCTATTCAGAAGAAACTGAGTGGAGTAGTAATTGATGGGGCAATCAGGGACGTTCCAGAGATAGTGAAATTGAAGTTCCCTGCTTATGCCAGGCTTATTACACCCACGGCTGGAGAACCACGAGGTTTTGGAGAAATTGGGATCCCCATTCGAATTGGAGGAGTAAGTGTATCTACTGGAGACTGGCTGGTAGGAGATGAGGACGGGATTGTGGTTATTCCCCAGAAGAAGGCAGTGGAGATAGCTAACCGGGCCATGGATGTTTTAGAAAGGGAAAATCGCATTCGAGAAGAAATCCTGGAGGGGGGTACTCTATCCTCGGTTACCGAACTCCTTCGATGGGAGAAGGAGTAAGGGTATGAAGGCCAAGATTAAAGATTTTATGACCAAAAAGGTGGTGGCCATCGGCAGGGAAACCACCATCAAGGAGATAGCTCATATCTTTCTCACTCACACCTTTGATCTCCTCCCGGTAGTGGATAAGGGAAACAATCTCTTGGGGGTTATCGCCAAGAAGGATTTGCTTTCTCCTTTTGTGCCCGAGTACTTCGATCTCTTAGAGGACATTGGATTTATTTCTGATTTTGGTTCCTTAGAAACTGTTCCTGGCGCTATACTAGAAAATTTGCTGGTGGCTGAGGATATAATGAGGGAGAACCCGGTAACTATCGATGAAGAAGCCTCCTGTTTTAAAGCACTGGCCTTGATGGCTTCTCATGATATAAGACATCTTCCGGTGGTAAAAAAGAGAAAATTAATCGGGATAGTGAGCCGCACCGATGTTCTCAAGGTGATTTTTCCTCTTTAGATTTCCCATTGGAGTTTCAAGGCCAAAATGAAATAAATTTCTAATCTTCCCTTAAATATTGATTTTCCCCACAACTCACCGCAAAGAGGAAAATTGTGACTAACATTTTGGTGGCTTCGGCGATTTTTATTACCTGCTTTATTTTTTTTATCTTCGGTAAACCTCATCGAGCAATTGTGGCTATGGTGGGAGCGGTAGCAATGATGATAGCAGGAATGTCTCTGGGATTTTATACCCAAGAGGAGGCTTTAAAGGCTATAGATTTCAATACCATTGGTTTATTAGCTGGAATGATGGTTATTGTTGGCGTTTTAAGGGAAACAGGTTTTTTTAGATATCTGGCTATAAAGGTAGCAAAATTAGCTAAAGGTGATCCCTGGAAACTTTTGTTATTCCTGGGCCTATTAACTGCCTTTATCTCAATGCTTATAGACAATGTGACTACTATTCTTCTGGTGGCCCCTGTAACTATGCTTATGAGTGATATCCTGGGAATAAATCCTCTTCCCATTCTTCTTGCTGAGGTTTTGCTATCCAATGTAGGTGGGGTGGGAACTTTGGTAGGCGATCCTCCCAACATCATGATCGGCTCAGCAGCAGGATTTAGTTTTAACTCCTTCGTTATTCATTTAATGCCCGTAGTACTGTTAGTTATGGGTATAAGTCTTCTGCTTTTGAGGTTTATCCATCGTAAGGCTCTTGCTGATAGATCAAAGAATATAGAACGAGTTGTACAGATGAGAGCAGAGGAGGCGGTAAAGGATAAGAAAACCTTGGCTAAATGTTTATTAGCTTTAGGGGTGGTACTTGTTCTATTTATCTTAGAAGCTCGTCTTAATCTTAAAACTGCTTTTATTGCTTTTTTAGGAGCTGCTTTTACCTTAGCTATGGTTAGACCAGATTTAAAGAAGACTTTTAATCAGGTGGAGTGGCCGGTATTGGTATTTTTTCTCGGTTTGTTTATTATCGTGGGAGGCTTGGATAAGACAGGTGTTTTGAGGATGCTGGGTCAGCAACTTGCCCTTTTTTCATACAACCCTATCTTGATTACCCTGGTTATAATCTGGGTTTCTGTTATTACCTCCTCCTTTGTAGATAATATTCCCTACACTGCCGCTATGATTCCTGTCATACGACATATAGCTGCCACAGGGATGAACACAAGTCCTCTATGGTGGGGATTGGCTTTGGGAGCAGGTTTTGGAGGAAATGGGACTCCCATAGGTTCTGCCGCAGGGCTGGTAATTATGAGTCTGTCTGAGAAAAGTGCTCGTCCCATAACTTTTGGGAATTGGCTAAAATCAGGAGTAACCGTAACTTTAGTTGGCGGTGGCGTCGCAAGCCTGATAATGGCAGTATTCTTCGGGTGGTTTCAGTAAATTATGAACTCATCGGTCCTTTGGGGACAAAATTTGCTCTTTCCAAAGCCGGTGAAATTGGTGATGAATGAGTTCCTCCTTATATTGGGGAACCAGAGCTCCTCCCGAGATGATGAGCTTAAAGGCCTTTTGTACTCCCATGGGTACGGGGATGGTATCTTTCTCCGGAATCAGAACCAGAAATCCAGAGGTAGGGTTTGGTGTGGTGGGAATGAATATGCTTAACATCGTCTGAGATTCACTATTAGTTGGATTTTCTACAGGTGTTTCCGCAGTAACAAAGCCAATGCTGTATACTCCTCGACGAGGGTATTCTAGCATAACTACTCTTTTGAAGATATATTTTTTCCCGGTAAAGAATACATCGTTGATTTCTTTGATAGTGCGGTAGATGATACTCACGAGGGGGATTTTGAAGAATACCCTTTTTTCCAGGAAGTCCAGAATTTTTCTTCCCACAACCCGGGAGGTGAAAAATCCAAATAGGGTTATAGTCCCTAATATTATTAAAAAGGCAAGTATTTTTACCCCAATGGAGATCAGTCCTCCCGCTTTGGCCATCAGAGCGGAAGGAATTAGGGTCGGTGTGAATAAAGGAACAAGGCGGGTTAACAAGCCATCCAGTCTTTGAAAGACCCAAACCAATATGAATATGGTGACTACCAAAGGAAGTAGGGTAATCAAGCCGGTAATGAAGTAATTCCTTAAACTTCTCGTCATGGAATCTCTTTTTCCTCCCTGGATTTCTTCCACAGTTTAACTCTTTTCACTCGTTTATTGTCCGCTTCCACTATGGTGATTTTTAAATTATTGTATTCTATCATTTCTCCCACACCTGGGATTCTCCCCAATTGATCAAAAATAAATCCCCCTATAGATTCAAAGGCGGCTGTCTTTTCTGGAAGACCAGTGCCCAGTTTTTCATTGATCTCATCGATGTCTGTATCTGCCTTGATCAGGGCGGATCCATCCTTTTGGATGGTTATCTTTTCTTCCTTTCGATCGTATTCATCCTCTATTTCTCCTACAATTTCTTCAAGCAGATCCTCTACAGTAAGCATACCTGCCACTCCCCCATACTCATCGACCACAATAGCCAGATGGGTTCTTTCCTTCCGGAGTTGATGTAACAGTTCACCCAAATGGATGGTGTATGGAACAAAAATTGGGGGATGCATTATTTTTTTCACTTTCAGATTTTTACCGGGCTGGCCAAAGAGACCCAATAGATCTTTAGCATAAGCAACTCCGGTGATATTATCCCGGTTTTTGTGATATACCGGTATTCTTGAATACCCAACTTTTTTTATCAAATCCACCAGCTCTGAAAGACTAGCCTCTTCCTCAATGCAAACCATCTTTGTGCGAGGAATCATTATCTGTTTAGCCTTGGTTTCGTCGAATTCTAAGGCGCTATGGACAAGTTCCTCTTCTCGTTCATCCAGAGCTCCTTCTTCTTGTCCAATATCTATGAGCGTATGGATTTCTTTCTCTGTAATCAAACGGCTCTTTTTGACCTCTTTTGCACCAGCAACTTTTAAGATAGCTTGGGTAAAAAAATTCAAGGCTTTAATAATAGGACTCAAAACTACTGAAAGAAAAAGAATCGGGCCCACTACCTTCAAGGAAATGGTCTCGGCGTGCTGCTGGCAGTATCTTTTAGGAATTATCTCCCCGAAAACCAGGATTATAAAGGTCATTACTCCGGTCACAATTCCTACTGCTTTACCGGGAGCTCCACTTACTAGTCTTGTCACCAGCAACGTAGCTAGGCTAGCGGCGGCAATGTTAACTAGGTTGTTTCCAATGAGAATTGTAATCAACCACTGCGATGGTTTCATTAACAGAGATTCTATGAGCCGTCCTTTTTTTCCCTTTTCTTTAATTAGTCTCTTTACCGTTAACTTGTCCAGGGAGGAAAGGGCGGTCTCCGATCCTGAGAAAAAGCTAGATAATCCAACGCAGATGGCTAAAAATACTACTACCATCCATACTTCACTCAAATAAGATCTACCTCCTAGAATACTTTTTTTCTATCTCGGCAAGTTTTTTTAGGCGTCCTTGGTGTCTTCCTCCCATAAATTCTGCAGCTAGCCATTCCTCCACTATTTGCACAGCTAAATCCTTTGCTGTTATTCGTGCTCCCAATACCAGAATGTTGGAGTTGTTATGCTCTCGAGAAAGACGGGCCGTAAAAATTCCATAACAAGGAGTGGCTCTTATTCCTGGTACTTTATTGGCCACTAAGCACATACCCAGCCCGGTCCCACACACGAGGATTCCTCTTTCAAACTCGTCCTTGGCTACCGCCTCGGCAACCTTTATTCCCCAGTCGGGAAAATCAGTAGAACTAGCATTATAGGTGCCGAAATCGTGGTAGTCTATTTTTTTTTGTCTTAAGAACCTTTTTATTTCCTCTTTTAATCTATAGCCAGCGTGATCTGCCCCCAGTGCTATCCTCAATTTTTTACTTTTCTCTTAAATTCAGCCAGTTTATCAGTGAGGGATCTATTTAGCCTTGCTCTAAGAACAACTTTCCCTTTTAGGTAATTTTTACTTAAGACCTCTCCCTTTGAATGAATAAGGGCGATTAAATCGCTTCTGTGGTAGGGAAAGCTAAACTCCGAATCGACTCTTTCTTTCTCTAGAATCTCAGCCATTCTGTCAAGCAGTTGATCCAGACCCTGACCCTGCAGGGCTGATATGGATATGCTGGAGTCAAAGGCTCTACGATAACGGGAAAGTAGGTAGCCGTTGTTAACTACATCTATTTTATTTAAAACATTAATAACCGGTTTGTCTTCTACTTTTAACTGTTTTAGAACCGAATAAGTAGCCCTATTTTCCTCTTCCAGCTTGGGGTGAGAGACATCGAGAACATTTATAAGTAGATCTGCATCCTCAACCTCACTTAAGGTAGCATGAAAGGCAGCTATGAGATGATGGGGAAGCTTATTGATGAAACCAACCGTATCTGTGAGAAGCAGATTCTCGTGGTTAGGAAGGATTATCTTGCGTGTGGTGGGATCTAAAGTGGCAAAGGGTTTATCATCTACCCCCACCTCTGCTCCGCTAAGTGCATTGAGGAGGGTAGATTTACCTGCGTTGGTATAGCCGATAATTGCTGCTGTGTAATAGGCTCTTCTCTTTCTATGTTTTTTTATAATCTCTCTTTGTTGCTCAATTTGCTTTAACTTTCCCTTTAGGTTGATGATTCTTTCTTTGATCCGTCGACGATCAACCTCCAGTTTAGTCTCTCCCGGTCCCCTTGTTCCAATGCCTCCTCCCAAACGGGAAAGAATAATACCTTTTCCTACCAGGCGGGGGAGCAGGTAACTCAATTGTGCCAGCTCTACCTGGAGCTTACCGGCTGCCGAGCGAGCTCTTCTGGCAAAGATATCAAGAATTAGTTGAGCCCGATCAATAATCTTAACCCCTATCCTTTCTTCTAAATTCCGTTGTTGGCTAGGAGTTAGATCATCATCAAAGATAATTAGG
>JBHIAL010000043.1:0-7755 GCA_046758525.1 bacterium | reverse complement strand
GCGGGGTAGCTCCTTACATTGAGTACAATTTGATAACTTTTTCCAGGAATACTCTTGCCACTGGCTGGAAAAATTACCAGGAGATAGATGATTGTAGAAGATTGGCCTATCTTCCCGAGTTTGATACCACCCTTCTGGAGGAAGAGGTGCTACGTGAGGAACTTCTTAACCGGCCTTTCTTGGTTATGATTATCCTCTCCGATGGGGAAATATTTAACTGGAATGAATCCACCAAAGGATATGCTCCTCATCGCTTAAGAAATCTGGTAAAGCCCATGAAGCTGGTGAGTCCTATTATGAAAGAGATTGTGGAAAAGAATATGGTTTCTCACATTCAAATCAGTGAGGGGGATTTTAAACCCCGAATTTCTGATCTGACCTGCCGCGACCTACAAAAATGGGGAGCAGAGGTTCACCGAATAAACGACATTGCTAGCTTAGAAACCCTCATCATAAATCTCACCCAAAAGGCCATGTCCCCTTATCTTTGAAAAATACTGTTCCACTTCTTATTACCCCTTTTGATAATACACGTTCCCTGAACCGCCAATCTGAATCTGAATTTGTATCTAAGCCATCTGGATACCTTGTCCAGTAGCGATTATCATCGTCTGTATCGCTTGCCATCAGTGTCCTATCTACTTCTATGCCTTCTGCATCCTTTAGTATAATCAACTCATCTTCGTTATCTAACCATTGTCTGGAGTGAATATAAGTCCAATAACCTTTTGGGGGCATTATAGTACTTTGAGGTATCCTAACAGTTACTGTTTTCCCATGTGTAGTCTCCAAAGCCCAGCTGCTTATATCTACCTCAACTTCAGATGGGTTGTAAAGCACAACCCACTCGTTGCCGGCATCTTTTCCCGCAGGGTTCAGATCGAATTCGTTTATCACTATGTTTCCGGCTAAGACAGCACCTGTAAATACAATATACTGAACTAACAAAACGACTAAACCAGACAACAATCTCATCAATTCTCTACCCTACTTCCTCGTAAATACATTTGTCCCCCGGATTCCCCAACTAAGTATCTAAGTCATCAGTGTCTTTATTTTACTGGAAATTAAGCAGTCGTCAAATTGTTGTTCTGAAGTTGGCACACTTTTTAAGGCCGGGTAGAGAAAAATCTTTTGACCTTCCTCTAAAGGTGTGGGTCAAAAGACCTCCACCCTTGCCCAAAGATTAAAACCCTTCACCTCTTTACAGGAAAGAATTTTACAAAATTTGGGGATTGGGTTAAAATGTAGACACTAAGGGGAAATTTAATTTTAATCTCAAAGCTTTATAGCTTAAGAGCGAAAACAAAAAATTTGGGGCTATATTTACCAAGGGAAAGGCCCTGACAGTCTGTCAGGTGATGATCGGAAAGGAAACCTAATCTATAGCTAAAGAGCACAGGGGAAGTAGATCTTTTGTTTATACTGGATCCAATTTTCAGACTAAAACAAACTCCTCATAGTGTAAAATAATTACGAATTTTTAGGAGCGTGTTCATAGCAGAATAGACGATATCTCTTTTATTTCTCCTGAAAAACCCTTAAGACCTAAGTTTACTTTCAATTTTTCTGAGTTAATTCGGACTCTTGACATCTTATCAGTATGTGGTATACTGTATGCAGAATTCTGAATATCAAGAAATTGTCATGAGCCCCAAGATTAACTATAAAAGTTTGGATGAGTTAGTGTATAAGAGAATTAAGGCTACGATATTAAATAACGAGCTTAAGCCTGGAACTAAGATAATCCAACATGAACTGGCCGAAGAACTTGCAGTGAGCAGAACTCCTGTCTACAGAGCATTAACTCAACTGGCGAAGGAACACCTGGTGAAAATAATACCTCGAGGAGGTACTTATGTTAGAGAGTTCTCTAAAGAAGAGCTGATCACGATATTTGAAATGCGTGAGGTTTTAGAAGGTCTAGCCTGCAGAAAAGCAGTCCTTGTGGTCAGTAAAAATCGATTAAATTTTTTCAAGGATCTCTACCAAAGAGCCATGAAATCCGCTGACAAAGGAGATTGGACTGCTTACAAAAAGGCTGACGAAAAGTTCCATTCTTTTTTAATTGAAACTAGTCGAATAGATCTCTTGCGAGAAATAGTCAAGTCCTTCCACATCTTATCTAATAGCTACACCCGGGGACTCATAAGGCCTCCCCAAGAGACTTTTCCAGAACATATGGCAATAATAGACGCTCTGAAAGATCATGACCCAGATCTCTCAGAAAAGCTAATGCGGGAACATACCACAAAATCTATAAGAGTTTTGAGGGAGGAATTCACCTCTCTCCAAGACAGAAAGTAGCCAATTGAAGAGCATTTTAAGGCTAAAAGTCTTAACGATAAAGGCATAGGAAGGTTAAGGTGATCATAGTAATCAGTCAAATGGAGAGGAGGTGAGGAAAGAGTTTCTGAGAGCATCACGAGTAAAAAAATAAGGAGGTACCAAAAAATGAAAAGAGGCAACCAGATAATCAAATGTCTTGTGATAGCGGCGATGATTTCAATGATGATAGGTGGCCTAGGGATCTCAGCATTAGCTCAAAAGGCTCGCTTGTCAATTAGTGTCTTTGGGATATTTATACCTACCGCGAACGAGCTTTTTGAAAAACAGGTAAACGAGTGGGCAGCAAAAAAGGGTGTTAAAGTCGACATCGAGTTCGTTTCCATCGATGATCTCATAGTGAAATTGACCACCGCCGCTGAAACGGGAGTGGGTCCCGATATCCTGGGAGGACAACCTCATACAGCTGCTCTTTATCCAGAGGTATTGATTAACGTGGATGATGTAGCCGAAGAGCTGGGCAAAAAATATGGTTGGTTTCCGGTAGCAGAGAAAATATGTAAAGTCGGTGATCACTGGAAGGCAATCCCCTGGTATCCCTCTAATCAGGCAATACTGGTGCGAAAGGACTTGCTTCTGGCATCCGGTCAGGCTCTTCCTCCGGAGGATTGGACCTGGGAAGATCTCTTAGAAATGGCCATAAAAATTAAGGCTGCAACTGGAGTTGGTATGGGATTTGCTTTGGGTCACGCTTCTGGAGATGCCAATCAATTTGCTTATCCCTTGCTGTGGTCGTACGGTGGAAAAGAAGTGGAGGAAGATGGACGAACTATAGCCTTAGATTCCTCGGAGACCCGAGAGGCATTAAGATTCTTAAAGAGACTCTATACCGAAGCGATGCTACCCGGGGTCCTGGGATGGGATGATGGCTCCAACAACAGAGTGTTTCTGGCTGGGGTTAACGCCATGACGAATAACAGCGGAAGTATCTATTGGGCTTCAAAAAAAGCAAATCCCCTTGTCCGGGCGAACATGACGCACCTATTATTTCCCAGTGGCCCGGCGGGTAAATTTCAACTGGCAGAAGTTCGTCAGTATGTGATTTTCAAATATTCCAAATATCCGGAGCTGGCAAAGGATCTCATTAGATACGTAATGGAAAAGGATCAGTATTTGCCTTACATGGCCTTGGGTGAAGGCAATACCAGTCCTCCTCTGGTAGCCTACACCAAACATCCAATGTGGGAGGACCCTGCTTTACGACCCTTCATCCGGGCTAACGAGGTTCTTCAGCCTATCGGGTACCCTGGCCCGGTAACCAGGCAGGCGGCGGAAACACATGCGAGGTTCGTTATCGTAGACATGTTTGCCAATGTTGCTCGAGGGGTACCGGCGGATGAAGCCGTGCGTGGAGCCGTAGACGAAATGAAGTCAATCTATCGCAAATAAGAAATGTTGCTTATTGCTCTGGAAACTTAAACAGGACGAGGATAGCGTCTGAAGGAAGGGGAGAAAGGTAGCGTATACCTTTCTCCCCAAAAATTAGTAAATGAGAACCATAGAAAGATTCTCAAAATTCCTGGGTCAAAGGGAAGCAAAATTAGGTTATCTTCTGGTTCTTCCTGCGGTGGTGCTGATTCTCACCTTAGTAGCCTACCCGTTTGTGCTGGCTGTATATTGGAGCCTTACTGATAAAGTGGTGGGTCGTTCTCCTCATTTTGTAGGCCTTAGAAATTTCATAGAATTATTTCAGAGCGCGATTTTTTTGCGAACCGCGCGCAATAGCTTTGTTTATACTCTCAGTGCGGTGGGCCTCAAGTTCATTTTGGGAATGGGAATGGCTTTGCTCTTGAACCAAAAATTTCGGGGTAGGAACTTCCTCCGTGGACTTTATCTCTTACCCTGGATCGTTCCTATGGCCATAAGTGGCGTTGCCTGGATATGGATGTACGATTCGGTATTTGGAGTAATCAATTACACAATAAAGATGGCTAGAATTTCAGATACCGGGTGGCCATGGCTGGCCAACTCAACTCTGGCCATAATAGCGGTTATTGTAGCGAACGTGTGGAGAGGCACCCCATTTTTTGGCATTTCCCTGCTTGCTGGCCTGCAGGCAATTCCAACCGAACTGTACGAAGCAGCAGAAGTAGATGGAGCCGGCAGGTTAAGTAAGTTTTTTAATATTACCATGCCCCAACTCCGTCACATCATACTTATAGTAACCCTTTTTTCAACTATATGGACCTTTGCTGATTTTGAAACGGTTTACGTCATTACCAGAGGAGGACCAGCTAACACTACTCATTTATTTGCCACTTTATCCTATCAAGTCGGATTGGTAGCTGGTCAATTAGGAAAAGGAACAGCAATTTCTCTTTTCATATTCCCGGTTCTTCTCTTAATGATGTTTTTAGAGCTCAAATATGTAAGGAGAACTATTTAATCGATAACTTCTGGTGAAGAAATTGAACGAAGCCAAAAGAAACAAAACTCTGGTAAAGAATATATTCCTTCTCTATTTTCCTCTTCTTTTTTTGGGGATCTTTTTTCTATTCCCTTTCTTCTGGATGGCAATAACCTCCATTAAACCTGATCGGGAACTTTACAATCTCACTCAATCCCCTTTTGTAGTGAAAGCCCCCACTTTAGAGCATTTTACCTACCTTTTTACAAAAATGCCTTTTTTAACCTGGATGAGAAACTCTTTTATTGCGGCAGGTTTGTCTACTCTTGTTTCTCTCGTTATAGGAAGTTTGGCGGGATACAGTGTTGCCAGACTTAGATTTCCTGGGGCGAGCGCGATCGGGATGGGTATCTTCATTACTTATCTGGTTCCCCGGACTTTACTCTTTCTTCCCTTGGCCCATGTGCTAAAATCATTAGGATTGGCTAATTCAGTGGTTTCCCTCGTTATTGCATATCCTACATTTCTGGTTCCTTTTTGCACCTGGATCCTCATGGGATACTTTGCCACTATTCCCAAAGAAATAGAAGAGTGTGCAATAATAGATGGCTGCTCAAGAATAGGAGCATTTGTTAAGATTGTACTACCTTTAGCTACCCCCGGGATTATCGCAGCAGGTGTCTTTGCCTTTACCCTTTCCTGGACTGAGTTTGTATATGCCTTAAGCTTCATCCAGCTTGAATCTCAGAAAGTTTTAACCGTGGGGGTCGTAGGTCAACTGGTCAAAGGAGACGTGTTTTTATGGGGTTCACTGATGGCCACTGCTCTTATGGCTTCTATACCTCTTGCCGTTATCTATGGCGTGTTGCAGAGGCATTTTATTAGTGGCTTAACGGCCGGAGCAGTAAAATACTAATCTGGATAGTTAGAGTCTTCGGTTATTTATAGACCTGCCACAGGAGGAGAAAATATGGAGCTAAAATATTCGGTTATCACCGGTTTTTTGGGGAAACTGCGGGATCGATTTACGGAGTATCAAACCACGAGGACACTCGAAGAAAAGTTCGAGCTAGCCTCGAGAATAAAAGGACTTCGGGGGGTAGAGGTAGTTTATCCTTCGGATTTCAGTGACTTTGACAGGTTAAAAAGCTTAATAGACCAATATAGACTAGGAGTTTCTGCAGTTAATGTAAACTTAAAGGCTGAATCTCGATGGGCATACGGATCCCTTACTTCTCCCTCAGAAAAGACGAGGAGAGAGGCAGAGGAGGCCCTAAAGCAGGCAATGGATCGGGCTTCCCAGCTAAGATGTGATCTGGTTACCGTTGCCCTCTTGAATGATGGCCATGATTATCCCTTTCAGGTAAACTATCAAGAGGCTTGGAAAAACTTGATTGAGGCAATAAAAAGGGTGGCCGACTATAGGTCAGATATTAAAGTTAGCCTGGAATACAAAATGAGTGAACCAGTGGTTCGTACCATTGTAGGGACAGTAGGCAAAGGTCTACACTTTTGCCATGAGGTCAATAGAGAAAACGTTGGTATAACTCTCGACGTAGGTCATGCCCTTCAGGCAGGTGAAAATCCGGCTGAATCTGTATCGCTCCTGGTTAGCAAAGGTAAGCTATTTTACCTACACATCAACGATAATTTTAGAAATTGGGACTGGGATTTAATTCCCGGGTTCGTCAACTTTTGGGATTACCTGGAACTACTCTTCTATTTGAGAGAATATGACTACCAGGGCTGGATCGCCATGGATGTCTCGCCTAAAAATCTAAACCCCGTAGAGGTCTTCACTACCAGTATTGAATTCATGAGAAACGTCGAGCACATATTGAAAAATATTGACTCCTCACGCGTTTTTCAATTAATGAAAGAAAGAAACACCCCTAAAATCTTCTCTTACCTCCAAGATAAAGCTTTAAACTTAAGCTGACTAGTAGCAACAAAAAAAGGAGAATAAAGAATGAGACTAGGAATTAACAACTCTATATGGGAAATAACTGGCATTAGCTTGCATAAGAGTCTGGATAGGATAAATTCTCTTGGATTTAAATACGTTGATGTTTTAGCTTACGGCAGTGGCGATCCCCGGGTGCTGAACCAGGATGAAAGAAGAAAAATCGCCCACAAATTTCAAGACCTGGGTTTGACCTCTTCAGGAATGGTCATGCTCGTTCCGGGGAATATTGCTTCCTCCGACTCTAAGGAGAGGGAAAGGTGCCTCTCTTATCTAAAATCTTGCGCCGAATTCCAGGCCGAACTCGGAGGAAGACAGGTTCTCCTTGGATTTGGTGGAGGATGGAAAACTCTCGAAACCGGTGGGGAAGAAGCCTGGGTTAACTCGGTTAATTTCATCAAAGACTATTGTGAGTGGCTTTCTAATTTTGATATTTTTTTGACTTTAGAGCTCGATCCTTCGGTCTACTATGTCATCAATGATACCATTTCTATGGCTAAAATGATCAAGGATGTAGACGTCCCCAATTTATTTGCTAATATTGATATAGGACATCTGGCCATTACCAGGGAACCTCCCAAGACTTTAGAAAAATTAAAAGATAGAATTCTGCATGTCCATATAAGTGACAATGACGGTAAGGCTCACGCAAACTGGATAATTGGCAGGGGAGTAACCCGAGTTTCTGATTATCTACGGAAGTTGAACAAGATGGGGATTGATAAAACCTGTAATAGATATAATGAAGCAGCGGTAGCCTCTCTTGAACTAGGAGAAATTGGGCAGAAGGTTAAAGATCCGGACCTATACGTAGGAGAAAGTCTTGAATATCTTTCTAAAAATGTTCCCGAGATTACAAAATAGTCCTGTTCTCGGGTGGCAGGAAGCAGAAATTACCATTAAATTAAGAAGATAGAATCTCGTCCTAAAAGCTACAGGACTCAAGTTAAGCTTTAATAAGAGAGAATACCAAGTGGAATTAAATGGTAAAGTTGCCTTAGTTACTGGATCAGCAAGAGGGATTGGCAAAGCCATCGCCCTGAAGTTTGCCCAGGAAGGAGCCAGGGTAGCTCTAAATGATATTAATGACGAAAGTCTG
>JBHIAL010000042.1:0-8033 GCA_046758525.1 bacterium | reverse complement strand
ATATATTGTCCCAGATAGCCCCACAACTGGCCGTTGTCCTGGAGAACGCCAGGCTCATTGAGAGGCTAAAGACCAAGGAGGGGGGATAAACTGAGTTGGTAAACATCGACGCAGTAATAATGGCTGGCGTAAAAAGCCTCGGAATGTGCCGGACAATTTCCACGTTTGCGTTCCCTTGAGTTACATGTCCTGGCCGCTTTCTCGCCTCCTGTCTTCCGCTGCCTTCCAATGCTTGAAATCAAGTTCCCATTCCTTTTACAGCTCGGCGAGCTTAGTCTTCTTCCCCCTTCCCTTGTTTTCCTTTGCTTACTTTTCCCTTTCCTTCTCCACCTAGTGTCTCATCAATTTTTTCTTTTATTTTCTCTTTTATATGTTCCTTTACACTCTTACCTCTTTTTCCTTCTGTCTTACCTGCTAGGCCCGGAGGCATACCTTCGCCACCCCAGCCTACCTTTTTTCCTTCATCCCAGCCTGGGGGTTGCTTTGATGGCCCTGGCGTCTTATGAGGCTTTTTTCCCCCTCCGAGAATATCTTCCAGTTCCTTTTTTATTTTCTCTTTTGTACCCTTTCCTTCGCCCTCAGCCCGCTTTCCCTTATCCCATCCAGGTGGGTGCCCAAGTGTGCCCTTTGTCTTATGCGGCTTTTCCCCTTCCTTCTTTGCTATTGCATAATCCATTTGTATGAGAAATAAACCAGTCAGAAAAATAAGGCATGTAACAAAAAATAAGGCCCTGTAGGTAATCTTCATACAAGCCTCCCATTAAAGACTAGAAACTAAATCAAAAACCCCCACTTTGCTAAGAAGCCCTTCTACTACATCCTCAAAATATATAATACATCAGGTTAAACATTATCTTTAGAATTCTTTGCTCTACTGTTCCATCGCAGCCGCCATTCTTTCTAGTGCTGCCGCTATCCGTTCCTCGGCTGCGGCTCGACGATAGTGGGCTTGCGCCACTTCCTTCATGGCAACTGCTTGATTCCACTGCCCCAGGCTTACTGCGTTCTCCAATACTTGTGTAGCAGGTTCTGTAGCTCTAAAATCACGCCATCCACTAAAGTCTGGCTTATAGCCACCTGCAAAGGATATCGCGGAACCAATTATTAAAACTAATACCAAAGCAATTATTGGAAATTTATTCATTTTTCACCCCTTTTTGCTTCTAAGAACCTGAAGACTTAATGGTGCACCCCAGTGAACAATGTTAGAGCTTTTTCTAAAAAGTTTGGCAAAGAAGCTTGCATGGTTAAGAGTTCTTTTTTTAGTCATTTCTTTGTCCCTACTAGTGCTGGTACCCAAGTTCCTATGAGCACCTCGTCTACGAGGAATTCTACCACATAATCGGGTAGAGTCAAAAACAAGTAAAATTTACAGTGGGTGGTGAGGGAATGGCACCCAATGAAAGGGGATAGGGGCTGTTTTATAGAGATTCAGCGTCTCCTGCCCATATTCATTTTAAGTCGAATAATCGCTTAAATGTATGTACGTACATGACGCCGTTATTTATATAGGTTGAAATGATTATCTGCCTCTCACAGCAGGCGCACTCGAATTGGTAAGCTTCAATTAGAATTGCATCATCCATAGAATACTCCACACCCAATAGCTTGAGGGGCATTTTGCATTTAACGCATCTCAGGATGTTTATTATCTGTCTCATGATTATTTTCTGGCCAATAGATGTTCCTCTCCCACTACAAAGCTAGCGGTCCTGGGCCTTGCGGTTCACATCCAAGACATTGCTCTGGCAATGGGGACAAAGTGTACTGGTGGCTACCTTGGCGTCCTTTATTACCTCACCAAGCTCTTCGGGAGTATCTATCCACTTTCCAAACTTTTTGACCTTATTACATACCTTGCAGTATAAGATCATGGTAAGGCTTTTCCTCCATCTTTCAAAGTATGTAAGATGGGGTTCCCTCCCAAACTGGAGTTCTACTGTCTATTATCTTCTGTATATTCTTGGAAAGAGCAATTACAATGCCAAATTATAGGATTTTTCAATATTGATATGATAAGGTATTTTACTTTTTATAAAGATTGCCTATCACTTTACAAACTGGAAACTTATGTCCAGTCAAAAAAGCTTTTGCACACGCCCACAGTTGTTGGGAATGATTCCTATAAGAACGCTGGTATAACGGGATGTACAAAATTGTATGTGCTGTTATCTGAATATCCAAAAGTGTCTAATATAATGTGCAGATAAGAAGACCACCTCTCCATAACCCCTGTTAATTTAGGGGTGTTCTGGTGTGTTCACATTGAACTGAGAGTACTACCGAAAAGGGGGTCTTTATCCATAGGATAATAGATAAAGAGTTTCCCAAAAACTGTGGGTAAATTGGGTTTTTGCTGTGGTGTGAGGGTGTAAATGCTATTGATAGAAGGGCTAAAAAATATTAACACCAAGGATGAGGACATTCAAATTTCATTACTACGTCAACAACTTTTTTATTAATTTCGCCACTCTTCCATTCCTTGGCTATTCCCCTCGAAGTATTCAAAAATTGCGTCATCTTTTGCTGAATCTCAGCTGCGGTAAGTGTTTCCACATCTTTTTCCTTCAGCCTTGTTTCTTTGATAATTACATTTCTAGCGTCAGAACCAACGGGGTATTTTTTCTCAAACTCATCAATCACACTTTCAATGATTCTGATTGCTTTTTTTATGTCCATTATACTACCCCCCAAATTGCAATTTGTTAAAGGTCAGCATCGGGACCTCTCTTGCGATTATTTTAAACAAAATTTATTACTTCCCCCATCTATTGTCAAGTGTTTGATTCTAGTAGGGTTTGTGGAGAGGGGCCCCCCCCTCTATAGCCCCTGTTTATTTAAGGGAGTTCTGGAGCGTTTACTTGACAATCACTTGAGAGTTTAACCTGAACGTTTTCCCTTTTAAACTTTCTCTTTTTGACCGTGTGATGGTAGAAAGAAACGTCGGTAAGGCCAGCTATTCTTTCATTTGTGTTAAGACGACGGTAGGATACTTATAGATTTCTTCCAAATCTATTGTTCGAAAATCGTCCCACCCCCGGAACTCGCAGAAGTAAGCCGCCCATAAGGGTGTTTTTTTCTTTTAACTCTCTTAATTTTTTGTCATAATGGCCTAAGTGACCCACTAAGAGAGACATGGGTATGATAAAAAGAAGCCAGCATGGTGAGCGGTAATTCTCAAGAATTTATCTATATCCCCGCAGACTCTGTCATGTTAGAAGGGGTTCTTAGCATTCCTCAGGGGGCACAAGGAATTGTGATTTTTGCTCACGGGAGCGGCAGCTCGCGTCTAAGTCCAAGAAATAATTTTGTGGCACAAGTGCTACGTAATGCTGGGCTTGGCACACTCCTTTTCGATTTGCTTACCAAAGAGGAGGATGCGATCTACGAAAATCGCTTTAACATTGCTTTACTCGCCCAGCGCTTAAAAGCAGCTACTCAATGGCTTACGACCCAAAAGCAGGCAAAAAATATTTCCATTGGTTATTTTGGGGCAAGCACCGGCGTAGCTGCAGCGCTTGAAGCAGCTGCAGATCTCGGTGTATCAATTGGTGCAGTTGTTTCACGCGGCGGTCGGCCGGATCTCGCAGAGCAGGCATTGGCACGCGTTCAGGCCCCGACTCTTTTGGTTGTTGGTGGCAATGACGATGTTGTTCTCCAGCTTAATCGTGAGGCCCTCCGCTTCATTAAAGCGAAAAAAGAGTTATGCATTATTCCAGGGGCCACCCATCTTTTTGAAGAACCAGGTGCACTGGAAGAAGTAGCCCGATTGGCGAGCAATTGGTTTGTAAACCACCTCACTGCGCATCAAACCACTGATTAGTAGACACTATGAATAAAGAGGAACAATCGATAAAGTTACTTTTCATTGTTCAGTTCAGGGTATTTCGGTATGTTTACTTGACAGTATCCTTAAGATAAATGCGTGAGGAGAGGGAGTACATTGTTAAGTGACGAAATTCTAAAGTATTTTGTTGCAATCTGTGATAATTCTGATAGTATATTTTGAAGAACAGAAGTATTGTCGTGTCAGAAACCACAAAGGCCGAACAGTACCCTGGCTTTTGTGGTTTTTTTATTTGGAGTGGATGCTTTTTGTAAACAGTAAAGGAGATGCAATAACATGCCTAGCGGTACAGTGAAATGGTTTAACGACACTAAGGGCTTCGGTTTCATAGCACCAGACGATGGTGGCAAAGACATATTTGTTCACCAGACCGAAGTACAAGCTGAGGGGTTTCGCTCCTTAGCTGAGGGTGACAGGGTGGAATTTGAAGTAGCCCAAGATAGTAAGGGACGTAAGGCAAAAAAGGTTGTCAAGATATAGCGTATGTTGCACATTTATACCCTATAATAAATTTTTTCAAACTTTGATGTTCCCTCACTTAAAGCTAGATGGTGCGGAAGGGGGGACTCGAACCCCCACGGCATTATCAGTGCCACTAGCCCCTCAAACTAGCGCGTCTGCCAGTTCCGCCACTTCCGCTCTTTTGCCCGCAGACGTCATTCTAGTTGACACTCACTGAATGTCAATGTTTTTTGGGCCTGGGCTGCCACCCTTATGTTCTTAAGTAATTTACACATAAACCACTATTGGCCCCATGTTGATTCCCTTAAAAATCTGTTTACAAAATGGCCAAAATGGATTATAAGATAGTATGAAGTTTAGGAGGATGGCTCGATGCAAAGGATGCCAAAAAAGACCCTAAAAGAGCTTCGAACGAGACTCTCCGCCAGGAGGAACCGCCTCATAAAGGCCATTCAGCGGCGCCTCAAGGAGTGTACCGATTCGGGTGGTTACAGACTCCCCGATGTCATAGATATAGCTTCTTTGGCCTCTGTGGACCGGCTTGGCATGTTGGTGGCCGAGGCAGAACTTAAGGAGCTGAAGCAGATTGACGACGCCCTTGCTCGCATCGAGTCGGGTAGCTACGGGACCTGCAGACGCTGCGGTAGCTCCATACGCAAGGATAGGCTGAAGGCCCTCCCATATGCTACCCTTTGCGTGAAGTGTAAGGAAGCAGAAGAAGAGTACGAGCTGGGAAACCAAACCCGTGGGCAGGGCCGTCAAGGGGAGACAGACATAGATTTTACCGAGGCGGAGCAAGAAGAGACTGAAAGAAATTACCGGGGTAGGCGTAGAGATATTGAACTGGAAGAGTGCTCACGTAACTGAGGCACATGACGCTTACTGAAAAATTCCTCCAAGGATGTGAGAATTTTTCTGATAAAACCGCAATCAGTGACGAAAGAGGTGCTGTCAAATACTGTGCACTCCTTGTTGCTTCGCGCAGGCTGGCCGGCCTCTTCAGAGGGCTCGGCCCGGGTAAGAACATAGGTATATGCCTGCCCAGCTCGAAAGAGTGTGTGGCCAGCTACTTTGCCTTACTTCTTAACAGACAGGCCCCCGTCTTCATCAATCCCCTTCTATCCCCACAGCAGATTGACTACATAGTTAAAGATGCTTCCCTGGATACAGTACTTACCGTCGGCCACTTTGAAGATATTCTTGGCCCGCTGGTAAAGGACTGTGTTTATCTGGACAAAATACAGTCAACCACGAAAAGCCCTTCAGGTCCTACCGTGTTTCAAACAGGAGAAGAAGAGGACACGGCCGCCATATTCTATACATCTGGAACCAGCGCCAACCCGAAGGGCGTTGTCCTCAGCCACAGAAACATACTTAGCAACCTGGAGGGCAGTATCGAACCATTCAACTTTACCGAGGAAGATGTGATTATGGGCACCCTGCCCCTCTTTCATGCCTTTGCATTCACCTTGACCCTGGCGCTACCGATACTCTTAGGTGCCAAGGTTGTCTACACAGCCCGCTTTTCAGGCCCTAAGGTGCTGGAACACATCGAAAAAGACCGTGTAACCTTCCTTTTGGCAGTGGCGTCAATGTATAGGGTGCTATTGAGGTCAGCCAGCTCATCAAAATACGACACCAGCAGCGTGAGGCTTGCGGTAACGGGCGGTGAGCCCGTGCCCATGGATGTAATAAACTCCTTTAAGGATGTCTTTAACGTGCCGCTTCTTGAAGGCTACGGCCTGACGGAATGTTCCCCCATCGTTTCTGTAAATAGCCCCAGTGACTACAAATTTGGAACTGCCGGCAAGCCCCTACCCAACTTGGAGGTAAAAGTCGTGGACGAAAATGGCTCCATCCTGCCGGCAAACCAGGATGGCGAGATATGGGTCAAAGGGCCGAGCATTATGAAGGAATACCTCAACCAGCCAGAACTCACAAAAGAGGCAATTACCCCAGACGGTTGGTTCAAGACGGGTGATTTTGGCAGGTTTGACGACGATGGCTTCCTGAAAATAACGGGCAGAAAGAAGGAGATTATAATCATAAGCGGTGAGAACGTCTCGCCGGTAGAGATTGAAGATATCCTTAGCCACCACCCGAAGGTCTTTGAAGTGGTGGTAGTTGGTGTAGCGGATAAGCTACGCGGCGAGGTGCCTAAGGCATTCATTGTACTCCACGACAACAAGCATGCAACAGAAGACGAACTGAAGGTCTTCTGCCACGACAAGCTTCCCCACTACAAGATACCCAAGTATTTCGAGTTCCGTAAGGAACTCCCCCACGGCCCCACTGGCAAGATACTAAAGCGAGCGCTCCTGACCTCCTGCCCGGTTTCCTGAGAAGAGTCTAGGTTTAACCAAACAAATGACCCCAGTAACTTAAGGTTAATCTAGGCATTTTTACATAAAATACTTAAAACTACCAGTTCATTACTCCTGCCTAATTCTTAAAAGGTTTTCTAATAAAATTTGAAAAGAGTGAAAACCTATGTACCAAGCACCTTGATTAAATTCAATTGGCGATACTCCAATATTGTTGCATGATTCCACAATTGATTTTCTAACAATATGTAACAACTTCTTATTACCAATTGCTTTATCTATATCTGATTCTCGGTATATGTTTAAATCTTTAATAACCTTACCAACCCAAGTATCAACTGGCTGAAGAAAAACTTGTTGTTCATTATCTAATTGCAAGTCAAATATACATACAACATCCCTTAAAAAGAATGACGTTATCTTATCACCCACATAATCTAATTCGTCAAGTTTCTCATACAGTTCCTCGATTTTCTTCTCTCTAATTTCTTTTGTTGAATAGGTTACCAAATTAAAACCGGTATCTTGAAGCTTGGAAATTAATTCTAAAGTAGAGACAATCATTCTTCTATCACCCTGGTTATTAACCATTCCCTTTTGCAGTTTAAATTGTAAATTATCTTTCCATTCGTTATTGCTTAGAATTTTGAGTGTTTTGTCCTTATCGCTTCCTAAAAAATCTTTTAATATTCTAGAAGCCCGTCTCATAAATGTGATAGAAATTTCGTCTCTTCTTCCCCGCATAAAGGACCTTTCAAAAAAGAATTTTAAAGCTTCCCACCAGTCACTTATTAATAATTGCTGTAAGGTGTTTTTGTCTCTTTCTTTATAGAGATGGTCTTTTTGATATCTCCTACCAAAACTTGCTATTACCTTTAATTTTTCTTCATTCATTTTTATTCCTTAACAATTTCTTCATTACAATCTCTTCGTGACCCGATTCTCGACCGAAATAGGCCAGGAGGTTATAGGAGTCTAAGACCTTTCTTTTCAAAGCTCCCGTTCCCTCTCTTTTTCCTTCCGCAAGGCCTTTAACAGCTTCTTTTCCAAGGATACCTGCCATCTTGCTGAAGTACTCATGCGATGCCGGCCATTCTCCAGAAAACACCTCTTCTGCGGGGCCGGTCATAAAGACGGCGCCGCCCTTTGACCACTCAAGTATCAGGTCACCCCCGGGCAGGTGGGCCAGTATCTTTCGTGCAGTCTTCTTGTTTAAGACACCGGCGACGCACACTGCTGCCGCACCGGTACCGCAGGCCAGGGTCAGACCAGACCCCCTCTCCCAGGTCTTTAGCCTCACCTCCCCTTTGCGGAGCACCTCAACGAAATGCACGTTGGTCCTCTCGGGAAAGGCCCTGTGGCGCTCTATCAGTGGCCCGTATCTTTCTACGGGAAACCCC
>JBHIAL010000041.1:0-8115 GCA_046758525.1 bacterium | reverse complement strand
CCACACTACCAGCCATGGTGCTGAAGGTCATTCCCACCGGGGTCATTCCGGTAAATTCACGATTGACAATCATTACACCATTGGTCTCAGGCAAAACGGCCGTAATGCACTCAAAGCACCCACAGCTCGTCATCGGGTCCTCTATCATAGAATAGGCATTGAATCTTTCCAGATTTCCATGGGATTTCACCTTGAGATACTTATTCACTCCTTCCCATTGACCTTTCACAGGATCCAGGGTTTTGCCCTTCTTTACCGGCTCATTTGGTCCATGGGGATTTAGCTGAAAGGAAGCCTTGCAGTCAAGCCAGGTATAAGCACCACAGAGACCTAACCTTTGAGGCGTTACAATGCAAACATGATTTGGTGCATAGGACTGGCAGTTCTTTACCACTATACCATTTACGAGGTAGTTATGAGTCTCCTTAACACTGAAATTGTAGACTTCTTCTTCAGCATATTTGATGGTTTCTATCTTTTTTATTCTTCCAAAACTTGCTCTGGAATTGTACCAGGCTAAAAGTTCCTTGTAGTCCTGATCATAAGAGTCAACTATGTCTTTTAAATCGTCCAGCAGCAGTTTTAACTTTTCCCGGGAAATGCGATGCTTCCCTGCAACCCAATTTTTGATGGTCTTGTAGTCAATAGAGAGTTTGGTTATCTGGAGTTTCTCCTGATACCCTTCTACCAGATTTTCTATTGACTTTCCACATAACCGAGGAACTGTATTTGTTCTAATTACATGATTTATGTCCCGATGCGAGACCACCTGGTGCATTTTCTGCAACTTAGCAGGATGATGAGAAGATATGAAGGATCTGAATTTCTCCAAATCATTGTAACTTCTGGTTCCTACCTGGTATCCACGAGTAGTTTCAGTTATATAAGAGGAAATCTCTAACTTCTTTAACAAAAGGTGAATATGCTGTGCTTCCTTATAATCCCCGGTGGAGATAAGAATATGGTCTTTGGTTACATGGCCATCACCATCGAAAAGTCCCCTGATAAAGGAAGCAACTAAATCCGGAGAGAGGGAGGAGATCTTCTCCCCACTCCATCCTTTATTCTTTTTAATCCCCAGTCCCATAAGGATCTGCCCTAAGAGAGGATTGTGAACATGGCAGACAAAAACTTTTTGTTTTCCTCTAACTTCTACTCCTTTGGAAACGGATATAGTAGGCTCTGCCTCATAGGTTTTGGGGTACACTCCCAACCAGGTGTAAACAATCTGGCTGAATCTATCCACTAAAGCTTTCTCGGCATTGGTGAACTGGACATAACTGTTTTCTCCGCGTTTAATAATACAGCCATCAGAGGCCACCAATCCAGCCAGGTGTAAAAGCTCCTCATTCAGGATGTTTTTATTTAACCTGCATCCTTTACCTATTCCCAACTCTCCTATCCTGGTTTTAAATTCATCCCAGGAAATTGCCAGCTTCTCACAAATTGATCTAACTTCTTTCAAACTCAATCTTCTTCGTGCGATCTTCTGTCCTATTCTTAAAGCCGGGTAGAGCTTTTGATAATCAATGCCTAACTGGCGGGCTCCCTTACCTATAGTCCCATACTTTCTGAGGATAGATTTCTTTAAAAAGGAAAGAGCGTCCTCGTCATAGACCTTAATCTCCGGGGACAGAAAATCTATCACATAGGGGTCTTTACTCCTCTCTTCATCAATAGCGGTTGTCAGGGGGCAGATGAGCCAATCGCCAATCTTCAAATCCAAAGCCTTGAGCCATTTAAGATTCTCTTTCCCATCTACCAGAACACTGTGATTGGGAGTAAGGGTAAGAGAGTTCCCATTGCTTAAAGTAATCCTCATCAGCTTTGATGGGGCAGGGTTAAGGAAAAGCTCCTCCACAGGTTGAGCCTGAAAATCGTGGCTGTTTAAAGATAAAACAGATTCAAAAGATGCCTCATCAAAGAGGTTCTCCACGCTCTGAAAGGAACCATTGGGAAGAATTATCTGTTCCCCTTTAGGAACACAGAGGATGCAGCTATAAACGGTGTCTACATCCTCATCTTTCATTTTTCCTATTCTCTCATCACGCTCTCTATAGATCTTTCTCGCCTCTTCCAGTGGCTCTGCTAGCTGAGCCTCATCAGTGATGATCCTCACCTGCACTTTGTCCACAATTTTCGAGTACTCATCGTGGATCTTGGCCACGAGAATCTCTCCAAAGTGTTTTAGCCGAAATCCTTTCTGGAAAGCCTCTTTACTGATTCGAAGCCAGGCAATAGCTCTCTGTCCCATATGGAAAATTCCATTAGCGCAGGAAATAAATTCATGAATACGGCGCTCCAGTACGGTCTCGAAATCCTCCTGAAATTCTCGGCCGGCAACATCGACCAATACCCCGAGGGGCATGGCTGCACCCACCTCGACTTTATCTACGTCCGGGCCGATAATCTCGATCTTACCGTCCTCTACCTCCTCCATGGGCTTTCCTCTTAAGAGCTCAAATGCAGTGCTGCGTTTTCCTCCAAATTCAACCTGCATCTGTTCTTTTCTAACTCTTTCTCCTTCAAAGCCTGCTCCATAAGGAACAGGGATGGAAATTTCAGTCACCTTGATCTCCAAACCCCTTATCTCAATAGACTTACTCACTATTTTGTCCCGGAGAATATTGGAAACCACGTGTTCATAAGTACAAATTCCCGTTGGTAGAATCTCGGGAAGGTCTACGTCTGAGATGACCGGAAAACCAAAGTTAATAGCTCCGGCCGCCGTGGCATACTTTTCATCGGTTATCACCTGATCTTCATCTACTCCGGGATCGGCACCCAGAGCTAAAACAAAGGCATGAACCCTTGCCTTATTATAAAGGAGAATTTCTCTTGCCTTTTCTAAATTTCCCGGTTTAATTCCCCCGAAGGTCATGGCTGCTCGGGCGGCAAAATTTAGACTATAGACCGCCGCACTGGTATCTTTTCCATAGGGGACGAGAAAAGTATCCCAATTCATCTCGATACCTTCTTCAGCTAACTGTTCAGCCATGCTTTCTCCATTGGAACTCGAGGCCATAAAGACGAGAATATTTTTCTCCTGCAAGGCACGAGCCAATTGAACCGCTTCTTCGTTAGTAGGAAGAGCCCCTACGCAGGCAGCAAATCCAGGCATTCTTCCGTCTACCAGTTTGATTCCCTGAGTTCGAAGGATAGCGTCATCGGTAAACCCAAGCCATATTCCCTTCGGCTCATCATGAGTTAAGTATTTCAAAGCCTCAATAGCTTCTTCAGCTATGAGAGTGGCTATTCCTGCATCTAAGGCATTTCCCAGATAGGGCAGCCACAATTTCTTAGCTGGTTCCGGAGGCAGAAGCCGCCTTGCTTCCTTGAGAGCCCTTTCCAAATCCTGAAGGCTCTTAACCTCCATCCCCAAAAGAGCATAAATAATGGGAAGGTAATAAGCTGTGTTGGGAAAGGCTACCTTCTCATCCCGTCCTTTTTCCTCAATAACTTTATTTAATTTTTCTTCGGCCTCTTTCACGTACTTATGTGCTCCTCTAATAGCGGCCGAAGCAATTATTCTGGACATATCCCTACCTCCTTAAATTAAGCAGTTTTAACTAAATCCCCTGTTATGGAGATGCTCTCTCGAAAACCTTCTTTTTTCTCTAATAAATCTCTCACCAGAGCATAATCAAAATAGTTTTCCAATAAAATATCCTTGATTTTTGAAATATCGACTCCTCTTCTAATAAGAGCAGTGTAAACTCCAGCGTTTTCAATAGCATTCAATAACACCACCCCTACTAACCTCTTTTCTTTTATTACTAATTTCTTATAGATGCAGTCTTGTTCATTGAGCCGAAAAAGTTCTTCATATCCTTTATTCCTTACTCTAACATACCCCACTGAAATTAAAGGTAAGCTAAAAAACTCTATAGAATTAGCTGCCATCGAACCGGGATAGATTTTCTTTCTTCCGGTCATATTCTCTCCAGCTACCTTTCCTTGCTCAGTAGCATCTGTCCATAAGGCATTGGTAGTTTTTTCTTTTAAGATAACATCCTTAGTTTCTGCAACATCCCCAGCTACATAAATATCAGAAAGATTAGTTTTTAGATAATCATCAGCGATTATTCCCCAATGGGTTCTTATTCCTGAATCCTCAACCAACTCCTTGTTGCAAACTACTCCCTTTCCTATAATTACAATATCACCAGAAACTCTCTTACCATTATCTAATCTTGCTCCTTTTACTCTTTTGTCTCCTAAAATCTCGGTGGGATCAAAGCCAGTCCGAATATTAATTCCATTTTCTATAAGTCGGCTCCCCATCATTTGTGCTGCCTTTTCATCTGTAACTCGAGAAAGAATACGAGCAGATTTTACAATAACTTCCACATCTAATCCCTTTTTCCTTAATGCATAAGATGCTTTTAAACCAATAAGTCCTCCTCCAAAGACTAATACTTTATCTCCATTTTCTGCTAGTTCCTTTATCTTTTTGGCATCATCTAAAGTCCTAAATCCAAAAACCCCCTCTTTATCCTCACCCGGAATACCTAAACCCTTGGGGCGAGCTCCTGTAGCAATAAGAAGTCTGTCATAAGAAATTTTCTTACCCGATTTAGTGACAATCCTTTTGTTCTTGGGTTCAACTTGAACCACTTTCTCTCCTAAACTTAGACTGACATTGTTCTTTTCGTAAAAATCTTCTTCCCGATAAAGAAGCTGGTTCTCCTCTCTTTCTCCAGCTAAATACTCAGAGATCAAACATCGACAATATGCAGGGTAATTCTCCTCAGAGATTACGGTGATTTCACTTTTTTTATCAACATCTCTAATAGCCTCTACTGCATTTACCCCTGCGGCACAGTTACCAATTATAATATAGTGCATAACACACTCCTTAAACTTTTATTTTCTTAAATTCTTCCACTTCCTCAAAATGAAGGCATCCGGTAGGACAAGCCTGTACACAAGCAGGGGTTTCCCGATCTTGACATAAATCACAACTTAAGGCCACTTTTTTCTTCTTGCCTCTTACGGAAACCTGTGCTGGTCTTATTACTCCCCAGGGGCAAACCATTAGACACGTCCAACAACCTACACATTTATTTTCATCTGACACCACTAATCCTGTTCCTGGATCCTTTCTTATAGCTCCAGCAATGCAGGCATCTATACAATAAGGCTCTTCACAATGTCGGCATTGAAGGGGGAAACTATTACGCTTAACATCCTGCTGAACATCTGTTCTGGGCCTAGGTAGAGGGTCTTCTTTAATAGCTTTAAACAAATCCTTAGATAAAGAGTGCTCCACAGCACAAGCTATCTCGCAACTCCTACACCCGAAACATTTATCGATATCCACAAATATTCTCTTCATTATTTTCCCTTCCTACTGATACATTAATGGTTTTAGTTTTAAAGCGGCTCTCTTCTTATCTATATGCTCTATCATAAGATGGGCTGCTTTTATGGGATCGACCTCAAAGGCAAATTTTCCTCCCAGCAGATCCTCCACTTCACTACAGATAAACTTGGTAACATTCTTGCTGCCGAGGACAGGATGAGGAGTTCCAAAGACAGTGAAAACTCCCGAGGCTACAAAATAAAAGCCAATAGAAATGGCTTTCTCGGCCATCCATTCAGGAGCTGCTCCTGCAACTGGTAGATCACCAATGTCTTCTCCCAGTCCCCCTTCATTCACTACATTGGTTAAAATAATCAAAGCGCGACTGTTATCAACACATGAGCCCACATGCAAAATAGGAGGAATTCCTACCGCCTCACAGATCTCCTGAAGACCCTTACCCGCATATTTGAAAGCTGTCTCCGGCTGAAGAAGACCAGCCTCAGCCTCAGCAATAGCCGAGCAGCCTGTTACCACTACCAGTACATCATTTTTAATCAGTTCCTTAGCCATTTCTATGTGGGCGTAATTGTGCTTTATATTGGGATTGTTACATCCCACAATTCCAGCCGCTCCCCTTAATCTTCCCTGAATGACAGCGTCGTTGAGAGGTCGATAAGTGGCTCGATATTTTCCTCCCAGGAAATTGAATACATTTTCTGCGGTAAACCCAGCTACCAGATCCTGGTTCTCCCCGGGTATTTCTACTCCGTTTTTATTCCTATTTTTATAGTTCTGGACTGCCAGCTTAAGGATCTCTTTGGCTGTCTCATAGGCTCTTTCTTCTTGAAATTCAATATGAGTCACTCCGGCAAACTTACATTTGGGCGAGGTAGTAACGAGTTTGGTATGAAAACAGCTAGCCACGCTGGATAGGGCCGGCATCAGGCATTGTACGTCCACCATCATCACCTCCACCGCTCCAGTAATGAGAGCCAGTTCCTGCTGAAGAAAGTTTCCCGCTACCGGAATGCCATGTCGCATAAGAATCTCATTAGAGGTACAGCAAATTCCCACTACGTTGATGCCCCTGGCTCCGTTCTCTCTCAAGAGACTGAGAAGCTCAGGGTCGTGACTCGCCTCCACCACTACCTCAGATAGGGTCGGCTCGTGCCCATGTACTACTACATTGACCTCATCCTCGGCCAGAACTCCCAAATTTGATCTAGCCGTAAGGGGCTCTGGCGTTCCAAAGAGAACATCGGAAAGTTCGGTAGCTATCATAGAACCTCCCCAGCCATCGCTGAGAGCAACTCTCAGGCCATGGGTAAGGATATTTCTATAGTCATTCCCCACACCCATGTGAGTGCGATGCATCATCTCCACTATCTCCCTATCCATACCTCGAGGTAGAATTCCCAGTTTTTTCCATAGCTGGACACGCTTTTTTGGTGCCCTGAGAGCCATCTTCAGCCCACCGTGCTGCTGGCCGAATTCACTCAAAGCCTTATTTGCTAGATCCTCTGCTATCTCTTCTTTTTTTCTTCCTTCCACCTTTATCCCATATTCGGCAGCTAAAGCGGTTAATTTTTCCTCATCTTTAATTTTATAGGCACTCGCTTTCCCCTGAGCAGTTAAAAGCAAGGCATGGGCAACATTGCGGCCGTGATCAGAATGAGCGGCAGCTCCAGCAGCAATCATTCTGGCTAGATTGCGGGCCACAATAGTGTCAACATTAGCTCCACAGACCCCAGTTTGGGGTTCTTCCCCAAAAGGGTCGATTCTGCAGGGCCCCATGTTGCAGATTCTACAGCATATCCCTAGTCTTCCAAAGCCGCACTGAGGCTGCATAGCATCATGGCGGTCCCAGGCAGTCATAATATCCTGTTCCTTAGCTCTTTTTAATAGCTTTTGGCTGGCAGGATCGATAGATCTTTCCTCAATCTCAGCCATATTCATTCTCCTTTTCGGTCAAGTTCTTTCTTTATCTTTCCGGTAATTCTTCTTATCTCGGGTAAAATATCTTTATTTAAATCAAAGGGTGAAACATTGACCAGGTCCGCCTCCACAATTTTTTCCTCATAGGGAATGAAGCCTGAAAACCGAAAATCTGGCATATTTCTCATGAGAAACTTTCGATCAGAATCAGTTCTGATTTTATTTCCTACTGCTACGATATTCTCTATTCCTATATCTTTAGCCAGATCCTTAATACGATAAGCTGTCTGGATGCTTCGGGTTCCCGGCTCTACCACTACGATTAATTGATCCACTCCCCTGGCTGTTCCTCTCCCCAGATGCTCTATTCCTGCTTCCATATCCAGAATAACCACTTCTTCACGTTCGAGCATCAAATGGCTTAATAAGGCCTTTAAAAAAGCATTCTCCGGACAGGTACAGCCAAGTCCTCCTCCCCTCACGGTTCCCATAACAGCCAGGCCTATTCCGTGATGATGGACAAAGTACTTCTCAGGAATATCATCAACCCTGGGATTTAGTTTAAAATAAGGATTTAGGCTGCCAACCTTGGCATGGGTTCTTTCTTCTATTAGCTCCTTTAGCTCAATTAAAGGCTTTATTCTGGAGGGGTTAGGAAATCCCAGAGTAAGAGCGAGGTTGGCGTCGGGGTCGGCATCTATAGCAAAGACTTTCTTTCCCTCACGAGAAAACTCACTGGCCAAACCAGCGGCTAGGGTAGTCTTCCCTACTCCTCCCTTACCGGTAATAGCTATTTTCATCCCCCATTTTCCTCAAGAATATCTCGGGACTTTTCCCCTCCGTCGCTGTATATCGACTTTGGATTGTTTCTG
>JBHIAL010000040.1:0-8521 GCA_046758525.1 bacterium | reverse complement strand
GTCAAGCGATATTAATAAATCTATATCCGAAAACTCTTCATCATCTCCCCTTGTCTTAGAGCCATATAACATTATTTCAACATCAGGAAATTCTTCTTTTAATCTTTTTTTAATTCAAAAATAGACTCAAGATCTTTTCCTTTAATTTCTGCCTCATTTATTTTCTTCATTTTCTCGTCTCAATGGCTGATAGATAAATTACTATAGCAGAAATTATGGGGACTAACAAGAAAGCGATTTGACAGGAAGGGGAAATACGGTAGTATCTAAGAAAGTGGATGAGGAATGGTTAAGATAGATCAAGACATACTAGCTAGGATTTGTGAAGAATTTAGCCTTTCTTTTGTTGTTCTATTTGGATCCCAATTGCCCGGAAAAAAAGGCCTTAAGGGTGATTATGATATTGCAGTTTTCAGTGAAGATAAGATTAGTGGTGATGAAGATTTGGAGCTGGTATCTCGATTCTCTCAAATTTTAGAGAGCGATGCTGTCGATGTAGTTATCTTAAATTTCGCTCCCCCTCTTATTCAATATGAGGTTGCAATTTATGCTCGACTTTTGTATGAGAAAAAACCTGGTTCATTTGACAGGTTTAGATGGCAGGCTGTCCAAAGATGGAATGATAATAAGAAATTCAGTAATTTGAACTTAGATTATGTCAAAGATTACATAGCGGAGATGAGGGTTGGCAATCAAGAGTGACATAATTAAGGAAAAACTGGCGAAGTTGGTTGAGTTCTTAAGAGAACTGGAAAAGGTAAAAACGGCATCCTTTGAAGAGTACAAGTCCAATCCTGCTATTAAGCGCTCTTGCGAAAGACTAATTCAGTTGGTCGTTGAAAGTGCTGCTGACATCAATAGTAACGTTGTAATTGGACTCAAGGATCTTCCCCCTAAGGACTATTATGAGACATTTATTAAGGCTGGCGAGGTTAAACTTATCTCGAGCAAGTTATCTAAAAAATTAGCTCCATGGGCAGGATTAAGAAACAGAATAGTTCATGAATATGCGGAGATAAAAGATAGACTTGTTTTTGAAAAGGTGGAACCCACGATTGACAATTTTGGTGAGTACGTACGGCAGGTTGAGAAGTTCATCGAGTCAAACACTGAATCAGAGGCTTCAAATAAATAAGTCTCTGTGCACTCTGGCAATTACTACCCCATTTTCATCTATATTTAAAAAGGTAGAGATTCTTCCTCCCCAAAGGCATCGCGCATCAGCTTACTTTGACGTTGGTAGGCTAAGTGGGGATTATAGAGTCTCTCTCCTAGAGTTATAATGTGGCTCTTATCCACCGTTACGGGAAGACGCAAAGTGGCTTCTTCTCTCATTTGACAAGAAATTTTTCTCTGTTATAATAGTTATATTATGCCCTGTCCTTTAAACTGGTCCGGTGAGGCCGGTAAGGAGGCAAATCGAGTGGAGTGGAAAGAAAGTAAGGATCTAAACAAAAAAGCTAATGGTTTTCTTTTAAAGCCCTTCCTGCTAAAAGAGGAAGGGCTTTTTTATAGGAAAAAATGGCTAAGTTAATGGATAAGGATGAGATGCGGCGAGTTCTTTTGCGTCTTTCTCATCAAATTCTCGAGAAAAATAGGGAAATAGAAGACCTGGTAGTGGTAGGGATTCATCGCCGGGGAGTGCCTCTGGCAGAGAGAATAAGCAAGATGATGGAAGAAATAAAAGGTAAAAAGCTACCCACCGGCACCCTTGATATTACCCTCTATCGAGATGATCTTACCCGGATCGCCTATCAACCCATTGTGAGAAATACCAATATTCTTTTTCCCATTGATGATAAAAAAGTAGTTCTGGTTGATGATGTTCTCTATACAGGAAGGACTGTGAGAGCCGCCATTGATGCCCTCCTTGATTTTGGGCGTCCAAAGAAGATCGAGCTGGCGGTACTCATAGACCGAGGCCATCGCGAACTTCCCATCCGGGCTGACTATGTGGGTAAAAACATTCCTACTTCTTCCGAGGAGATGGTCGAGGTAAGGGTTGAAGAGCTAGATGGGACCGATGAGGTACTCATTTTGAAGAGGACCTAAGGATGGATTTTAAGAGAAAGGACCTTTTGGGGATGGAGGATCTATCCAAAGAGGAGATTCTCTTTATTCTCAAGACGGCTGAATCCTTTCGGGCAGTCTTAGAACGACCTATCAGAAAGGTTCCTACTCTGCGGGGTAAGACGGTGGTTAATCTCTTTTTTGAGCCCAGTACCAGAACCAGGATGTCCTTTGAGTTAGCAGAAAAAAGACTCAATGCCGATGTTTTAAATTTTTCTGCCTCTAACAGTAGTGTAGTCAAGGGAGAGACTTTACTGGACACCGCTAGAAATATTCTGGCCATGAAGGTAGATTGTCTTGTCCTTCGCCATCCCACCCCCGGAACTCCTCATCTTTTAGCGAAAAAACTTCCCGTTTCGGTGATTAATGCTGGTGACGGAGCTCATGAGCACCCTACCCAGGCCCTTCTTGATCTATATACTATTCGAGAGCGAAAAGGAACAGGGAAGGGATTAAAAATTGCCATAATTGGTGATATAGCCCATTCACGGGTTGCCAGGTCAAATATCTGGGCTTTGCAAAAATTAGGGGTGGAGGTGAGGATTTGCGCTCCTCCCACTCTTATACCACCTTTAATCGAGAAAATGGGGGTTAAGGTCTTTTATTCGCAAGAAGACGCACTGAGGGACGTCGATGTTGTTATGATGCTCAGAATCCAGAAGGAGCGTCAAAACACCGGGCTCCTTCCTTCTCTCTCTGAGTACTTAGAGCTTTTTTCTCTCACGGAGGAAAAATTAGGCTTTGCCAAACCCGATGCCTTGATTATGCATCCGGGGCCGGTCAATCGGGGAGTAGAGCTCCCGGCAAAGCTGGCTGATGGGAAAAGGAGCGTCATCTTAAATCAGGTAACCAATGGGGTAGCGGTAAGGATGGCAGTACTCTATCTTCTTTTAGGGAAAAGTTAAGGAACTATTTATGTCTCTTTTAATTAAGAAAGGAAGACTGATAGACCCGGCTACTAACTACGATGCGGTAGTTGATATTCTCGTCGAGGGGGGAATAATAAAAAAGATAGCCCCAAAAATTAATCGATCCTGCTATGAGCTCATAGATGCGGCCAATAAAGTGGTGGTCCCGGGACTTATTGATATGCACACCCATCTTCGAGAGCCCGGAAGAGAAGATGAGGAAACGATTCAGTCAGGAACCCAGGCTGCAGCGAAGGGGGGATTCACCACCATCTGTTGCATGCCCAACACCGATCCTCCTATTGATGAACCTTCGCTGGTGGAATTCATCTACCAGGAGGCTGAAAGACGGGGATCAGTTGAGGTCTTGCCCATAGCTACCATTAGTAAAGCTAGAGCGGGAAAGGATCTATCTCCTATGGGCAGATTAAAAAAGGCTGGAGTGGTGGCTTTCTCCGATGATGGAGACTGGGTGGTCGATTCCAATCTTATGAGAAGAGCCCTAGAATATGTCAAGATGTTGAATCTACCCCTTATCTCTCATTGCGAGGACAGGAGACTCTCCCAGGATGGAGTCATGAATGAAGGGTATATTTCTACCATTCTTGGCCTGAAAGGAATGCCCAAAGAGGCTGAAGAAGTAGCCCTTTTCCGAGATTTGGTTCTCTGTAAAATGACAGAGTCACCCCTTCATGTGAGTCATCTTTCCACGGCCGACGCGGTGGAATTGATCAGAAAGGCGAAAGTATCCGCAGTGAGAGTCACTACCGAGGTTACGCCTCACCACTTTACCCTTACCGATAGAGAAGTAAAAAGTTTTGACACCAACACCAAAGTGAATCCTCCTCTCAGGATCAAGGAAGATGTCGAAGCTCTAAAAGAAGGTTTAAAAGATGGCAGTATCGATGTTATTGCCACTGACCATGCTCCTCATCTGGTAGAGGAGAAAGAAAAGGAATATAATGCTGCTCCTTTCGGGATCGTAGGCCTTGAAACTGCTCTGGGCCTGGTAATCAAGGAATTGGTCCAGACGGGGACTCTCACTTTAATGGAGGCTATGGCCAAACTGACCATAAATCCAGCCCGGATCCTCCGCATTAATAGAGGACTGATAGAGGAAGGAGCCAAGGCAAATCTGACCATATTTGATTTAGAAAAAAAATGGTTAGTTACTGAGGATGAGTTTTCTTCCAAAAGCAAAAATTCCCCCTTTTTGGGCTGGGAGATTCCGGGCAGAGTTGAATGGACCATAGTGGGAGGAAAGGTGGTTTACCAAAGCCAAGAAAAATAAAGAAATAAAGGGGTCAGGTCTCAACATTTGACATTTCTCCTGAACGTAAGCACTTAGCTTTCAGCAATCAGCAACTTACTGAACGCTGATGGTTGACCGCTGAATGCTTACTAAATGGTGGAAAAGAGGAAAATTTTAGAAAAACTAAACTATTATAGAAAATGAAGAGTAAAAAGAATAAGATCATGATTCTGGGCGGTGGACCTAATAGGATTGGCCAGGGAATAGAATTTGATTACTGCTGTGTTCAGGCAGCCTTTGCCTTAAAAGAGGAGGGCTATGAGGTAATTATGGTAAACTGTAACCCGGAGACGGTCAGTACTGATTACGATACCTCGGATAAGCTTTATTTTGAGCCTTTGACGGTGGAGGACGTTTTAAATATTTGGGATAAAGAACATCCGGATGGGGTGATTGTGCAGTTTGGAGGTCAGACTCCCCTCAATATCGCAAAAGATTTAATGAATCAGGGGGTTAATATCATTGGCACCTCTCCGGAGAGTATTGACAGAGCAGAGGATCGAAAAAGATTCTCTCAGTTGATCGAAAAATTAGGTCTTCAACAGGCTCCCAATGGAGCTGGAAAATCCTATGAGGAAGCCAAACAAATAGCAAAAGTGGTTGGCTATCCCGTTCTGGTGAGACCTTCTTACGTTTTGGGGGGAAGGGCTATGGAGATTGTCTATGACGAGGCCTCTTTAGAGCACTACATGAGGGGAGCAGTAAAGGTTTCTCCGGCTCATCCGGTGCTGATAGATAAGTTTATCGAGGAGGCAATTGAGGTAGACATAGATGCCGTCGCTGACGGAGAAAGGTGTGTAATTGGAGGAATCATGCAGCATATCGAAGAAGCGGGGGTTCATTCAGGGGATAGTTCCTGCAGCCTCCCTCCCTATACTCTCTCCCTGGAAATAATGGAAAAACTTCGCAGCCAGACCTATGCCCTGGCCAGGGAACTTCAGGTAATAGGGCTCATAAACATTCAGTGTGCCATTAAGGATAGGCAGGTTTACATCCTGGAGGTAAATCCCCGAGCCTCACGCACCGTCCCTTTTGTGGGAAAGGCCACCGGAGTTCCTCTAGCCAAGATTGCCGCCAGGGTAATGGTGGGGAGAAAGCTGGGGGAGCTGGGATTGACCGAAGAAAAAGAAATTTCTCATATTGCCGTTAAAGAAGCAGTTTTTCCTTTTGTTAGATTTCCCGGGGTCGATATCATTCTTGGTCCTGAGATGCGGTCCACCGGTGAGGTGATGGGGATCTCCGACAATTTCGGTATGGCCTTCGCCAAGGCTCAAATGGGAGCGGGCCTACCCTTACCGCTAAAGGGAACTATTTTTATAAGCGTGGCTGATAAGGACAAGCCTGCCATTATCCCTATCGCCAGAGAAATGGCTAATCTAGGATTTAATTTGGTGGCTACTTCGGGTACCGCAGCTATCTTAAATGAAAACGGGATAAGGGTGAGAACAGTTAAAAAAATTGCCGAGGGGCGTCCCCACGTGGTTGATCACATCAAAAACGGGGAGATTCAGCTTATCTTGAATACTCCCATCGGCAAGGGGCCTAAGTTTGATGAGTATAAGATCAGACGAGAGGCAACCATTCATCAAATTCCTATCATTACCACTATCCCCGGAGCCTTAGCCACGGTTGAGGGAATCAAAGCCATGAAGGCCGGAGATTTCACGGTAAACAGCCTCCAGGAATACCATGGGGAAAATCCATGATTAAAGTGAACGGCAGGGAAAAATCGGGGAGTGGTACTATCCTTCGCTGTGCAGTTAGCCTGTCAACTCTGCTAGGGGAAGACCTATTTATCCATAACATTCGGGCCCGAAGAAAAAAACCGGGTCTGCGAGCTCAGCACATAAAAGGTGTCCTGGCCTGTAGTGAGATGTGTGGTGGCACGGTCGACAATGCACAGGTTGGTTCCCATCAGATTCTGTATAAGCCGGGAAAACAGATAAGGGGAGGTTATTATGAGTGGGATATCGGCACCGCCGGCTCAACCACCATGCTTGTGGCTACTGTTCTCCCCGCGGCCTGTTTTGCCACCGGACCAATGAGATTTAGAATCAAGGGAGGACTATTTCAAGATTATGCTCCCAGCGCTTATCATATGCAGCATGTTTTATTCCCCCTTCTAAGGAAAATGGGGGTGCAGGCTTACCTCAAGATAATCAGGCCGGGCTACGTTCCTCGGGGTGGGGGAGTTATTGAGGTCACCGTTGAACCGATAACAGGAAGAATCAGGCCGCTAAATTTTCTCTACCCGGGAAATATAAAAGAGATCAAAGGAATTGCTATCTCTTCTCACCTGGAGAAGAGAAGAGTCAGTGAGAGAATGGCCAAAAAATGTAAAGCTGCATTAAAAGGAGATGGATACCAGGCCCAGATAAAGGAAATTTATGATAGCACCTCCATTCAAGAGGGAGCTGCCCTGGCATTATTTTCCCGCAGCGACACTGGATGTATAATCGGATCTGATAGAGCGGGAAAACCAGGGAGAAGCTCTGAAGAAATTGGTAGGTACGTGGCAAAAAACTGGCTCCAGGACATTCAAACCGGAGCCACGGTTGATAGATACCTGGCCGATCAACTCATAATATACGCTGCTCTAGCCGAAGGAACCACAGAATACCTCATACCCAGAATGACAGAACATGTCGACACTAACCTTTGGCTGGTTAACCGCCTCCTGGGTGTAAAAACAACCCTTAATGATAATCACCTCAAAATAGAAGGGATAGGATTCAAATTTAAGGTGGCAAGTAGGTGCTCGGTGAACCCCGTGTCATTGCAAGGGACGAAGTCCCCAAGCAATCTCAGTAGTCGCCGGTAGCCGCAGGCTTCACCTGCGCAAAATCTTAGCTGCGTTTATACGCACCCTAAAGGGTGCGGCTACCCGCTCTACTCTTTGTAGTCAACAACATGGAACGTCCTTCACTGGTATAATATAGATAGCTAAAAACTTGTATCATGCTGCAAAGGAGGTAAAAATTGGCTAGAGAATACCAGATAGCCGTGATACCGGGAGATGGGATTGGACCGGAGGTAGTGAGGGAAGGACTCAAAGTGGTAAAGGCAGCCTCAGAGAAAACAGGTTTTAGATATCGCACCATTCATTATGATTTTGGGGGAGATAGATACCTTAAAACCGGAGAGACCCTACCCGATTCTGCCTTAGAAGAACTTAAAGGCATGGATGCTATCTATCTGGGGGCAGTGGGGCATCCAGAGGTAAAGACGGGCATCCTGGAGCAAGGGCTCCTTTTAAAACTTCGCTTTGGTCTTGATCAATACATAAATCTTCGTCCAGTGAAGTTATATCCGGGGGTCTGGACTCCTCTCAAGGACAAAGGCCCTGAGGATGTTGATTTTGTAGTAGTCAGAGAAAATACCGAGGGTCTCTATGTGGGAGTGGGAGGATTTTTGAAAAAAGGAACTGGGGATGAAGTTGCCGTTCAGCAGATGATAAATACCAGAAAAGGTGTAGAAAGATGCGTAAGATATGCCTTTAAATATGCCCGAAAGAGAAACAAAAAAAGACAAGTCACCCTTTGTGATAAGGCCAATGTCCTCATCTTTGCTCATGATCTTTGGCGGCGAACCTTTAAGGAAGTGGGAGAGGAATATCCCGATATCAAAAAGGACTGTGCCTTAGTCGATGCTACCTGCATGTGGATGGTGAAGAACCCGGAGTGGTTTGACGTCATCGTTACCTGCAATATGTTCGGTGACATCATCACTGACCTGGGAGCTATAATCCAGGGAGGGATGGGTGTTGCGGCCGGGGCTAACATTAATCCTCAAGGAGTAAGTATGTTTGAGCCTATTCATGGCTCGGCCCCTAAATATGCGGGAAAGAACGTGATCAACCCCCTGGCGGCCATTTGTGCTGCCGGGATGATGTTAGAGCATCTGGGCGAGGAAAAAGGGGCAAAATTAGTTGATGGGGCAATTACTAAACTACTCTCATCAGGTCGGATAAAAGACCTCTCGACTAAAAGCGGCTTAAAAACTTACGAGATCGGCGATATGGTCGTCAGGAATATGGAGTTGGTAGTGCCAGGGAAGTCTTAGTATTGAGGAGATTTATACGTATATCGAGGGACTTTCCCCGAAGGAGCCTTATATCAGCCACCTTAACGAGTCTTCGAGTTGAGGAAGAAGAAAGACGTGTTGTCTGAGGAGCAAAGCGACGAGTTTCACGTCTTTCCCGAAACGAGAAGACGAGCAGAAACAATCCAAA
>JBHIAL010000039.1:0-8674 GCA_046758525.1 bacterium | reverse complement strand
TTAATGAGGCGCATGGCCCGTTCAGTGGCGTGCCTCAGAGTCTGTCTTGCTTCCTTCATAGCCTCATCCAGAGATGAGGTTCTATCAATACAGCTAACTACCGCATCTACACCTCTTTCATACAAAGCTTTAACATCTCCTCTAATTTCTCCCCCCATAATAATGACCGGAATCTTTTCCTTTCCCGCGATTTCAGCCACCCCTACCGGTGTCTTTCCGTAAATAGTTTGTTCATCAATTCTTCCCTCTCCACTAATTACCAGGTCGACTCCCTTTATCCTTTCATCCAGTCGGGAAGCCTCTATCATTAACTTTATTCCTGGGGTAAGCTCGGCTCCCAAAAAAGCTATTAAACCTGCTCCTAAACCTCCAGCTGCTCCAGCCCCCGGAATGTCCTCGACTTCTTTATTTAAATATTTTTTGATCATCATGGCAAAATGAGCGAGATTTTCTTCCAGAATCTTCACCATCTCTAGAGTAGCACCTTTTTGTGGCCCATAAACCCTTGCCGCCCCTTTAGGTCCACACAAAGGGTTATCTACATCAGAGGCGACCAAAACCTTGGTGTTTTTGACTCTGGAGTCAAAAGAACTCACATCAATCCTTACAATCTCTCCTAAACTCCCTCCCCCAAAAGGGATTTGTTTTCCGGCTCGATTCAAAAGTTTAGCTCCTAAAGCCTGGACCATACCTGCTCCCCCATCCACAGTAGCACTTCCACCGATCCCCACAATTATTCTCTTGCAACCTCTATCCAGAGCTGCCTTAATCAGCTCTCCTGTCCCATAGGTAGTGGTCAGCAAAGGATTTCGCTGAGACTGTGGGAGAAGGGATAATCCAGAAGCCTGTGCCATTTCAACAACTCCAGTGAATCCATCGTCTAATATTCCAAAATGACCTTTTATCCTTTCTCCTAAAGGAGAGGTAACCTCTTGGAGTACGATCTTTCCCCCTCTAGCCTCAACCATGGCTTCAACCGTACCCTCTCCCCCATCGGCCAGAGGAATCTTTATCACCTCTGCTTGAGGAAAAACTCTCCTTATCCCCTCTTCAATAGTCTCTGCCACCTCTTTAGCCGTCAAACTTTCCTTAAAAGAATCCGGTGCTACCACAATCTTCACCTTATCACCTGCGTGCCAATTCCTTTATCGGTAAAAATCTCCAGCAAAAGGGAATGAGGTATCTTTCCACTGATAATATGCACTTTGCTTACCCCTCCTCCCAGTGCTCTCTGACAGGACCTTGCTTTGGTGATCATCCCCTTCCGGATCTCTCCTCCCTTAATCAAGTCTTCGATTTGATCTACCTTGAGGGTGGAGATAAGACTTTTCTTGTCCATAGAATCCTCCAGGATTCCCTCCACATCAGTAAGAAAGATCAATTTCTCCGCCTTTAGGGACCTACTAATTTCAGCAGCTACCATGTCGGCATTTATATTGAGCGTCTCCCCCTCTTTGCTTACCCCCACCGGAGCAATGACTGGAATAAACCCTTCCTTTTCCAGGACCTCGATAGGGGTAGGATCTATTCTTTCTACCTCCCCTACCAAACCTAAATTCCTGTTTTTACATCTTTTAGCCAGAATGAATCTTCCATCTTTACCTTCTAAACCTATGGCCCTGCCCCCAAATTGATTAAGCTGAGAGACTATGGCTTTATTTATCTTTCCTACCAGAACCATCTCCACAATTTCCATGGTCTTCTCATCGGTAACTCGATTGCCTTCGATAAAACGGGGTTTTATATTGAGTCTTTCCATTAGCTCGGTTATGGCTTCCCCTCCTCCATGGATAACTACCGGTTTTATCCCCACATATTTCATCAAAGTAATATCTTCTGCGATCCTCCTTTTCAAACTCTCCTCGGTCATGATCTTCCCACCATATTTCACCACCACCGTCTTTCCGAAAAACTTTCGAATATAGGGAAGCGCCTCTACCAGAATCTGTGCTCGATTTGTGGCTTTCACCATCCTCGTCCTCTCCGACAAACAATAATCATTTTGTGGATTTTGTCAATCTATCATAATCAGTCTCTGCGGCAACAAGAGAGCATCTATCATAACTACAACTCATCAACGTTAGGGACTTTTCCACTCGATAGTCTATACAAAACTTCTCCTGCATTCCTCACTAAAAGAATACCTTCTTTTTCTTTACCGGCGTAATCTTCAACCCTGATTTGAGCAGGATCCAGGTAGCCCAGATTTATTCTTTTGCATTTTTCCTTGGAAATCCTGGTAGCTAAAACTACCTTTATACGGGGCATTTCTTTCCCGTTCCGATAAGTGCCGATCCCTTTAACATGGGTAGAATGAGCTAAAATTGCTCCTGGAATATGTTTGAACTTATGGGATTGTTTTAAGAAATAATCCCTCGTATGATATCCTATTTTTTCGAGGCATTCCCCATGGGTGTATGAGACTTCCTTTATATGGGGCGCATAGATTATAAGCATGCCTCTATCTTCTACCACTGGTTCTAATTTATACATACACTTGCCTGCCGTCCACATATCCTCGTACATTCTGGGGGCTACGGAGAGAACAGTATGGAAGGCCTTGTCTACCCACTTGATATTAAGCTGGGAAGAAAGATCGCTCGCCTTTGACCAGGCTTCCTCCCCTCCGGCATAGAATCCAAAAACCTTTTTCTCCTTCACTACAAAACAGAACTGGGTTATGGGAATATCAACCGAACCCGTGGCTCTATTAATTACCTTCCTTATGGGAGTATCCTTCACCCCATTGATTTTAGGGTTAGTTATGAGCGCTCCCAACCAGTGGAATCTGTGTAGAATCTCGGGTCCAGCAATCCCTGGAAACAAGTATTTATATCCTCCCGAAAATCCCACTACCTCATGAGGAAATACCGGTCCTACTATGAGGAGTTCATCGTAGTGGAAGATTTTCTTATTTATCTCAACCGATATTTCCTTATCCATCAACTGATGAGAAATTTTCCGAATCTCCTCCCGGCTAATGGTTCCAATGCGCTGAAGCTCCTCTGGTCTATCCCAGTGATGCTGGAAAACGTCAATATCTCTGTATTTGGTTTTTTTCTCCTGGGAACTTATCCCTAAGAGTCTATTTACCTTTTCTTCATTCATGGGAGGGTGAGTGCCCAGGGCAATCATAAAATCTAATTTTTGGGCTTGCCTCGAAAGTCTCCCACAAATTGTTTTGAAAAATAAATCTGTGGGTCCGCTACGGGTGGCATCGGGGATGATCACTAAAACCTTTTTACTGCGAAAATCTTTCTTGCGAAGGGCTTCCCGACATAACTCTGTAAGCTTTTCTTCACTCAAAAATCTGTCTTTGGATCCTATCCCTACAATCATCTTGTAAGCTCCTCGTGCATCAACCTTACTCACATCCTTATATAGCATTACTATGAGCTAACGTCAAATCGAACTTCTGCACACAAAAATCAAGAATATAAATGGGGTCAGGTCTCAACATTTGACATTAAGAAAATTTTATGATACTTTATGTGCACTATGGCAAGACACTTAAGATTATCTTTTGAGGACGCTACCTATCATATAACTGCGAGGGGAAATAGAAAAGAGAAGATATTTTACTCAGATAAGGATAAAGTAATTTTCTTGAATAAAATAAAGGAAACATTCGAGAAATACTCCATTATTTGCTACGCATATTGTCTTATGAATAACCATTACCACTTATTTATCAAGACACCTCTTGCCAACATAGCAGATGTTATCCACTATCTTAATACCTCTTATTCTAACTGGTTTAGAGCAAAGTATAAAATTGTAGGCCCTGTATTTCAAGGAAGATACAAGTCAATTATTGTCGATGAGGATAGTTATAGCTTAATACTTTCAGTGTATATTCACTTAAATCCAGTAAGGGCAAGAATGGCTAGCAATATTAAGGAATATCCATGGAGCAGCTTTTTAGATTATATTGGAAGGAGAGAACCTTTAAATAGGCTTGATACTACACTCATATTAAACCAGCTTGATAATGATTTAATCAAAGCTAGGAAAAAATACGAAAGACTTGTGCTTGAAAATGTTGATATGAAAAGTCCCCTAGAGAGTCTATATAAAAATGTAGCTCTTGGCGATGAGCTCTTTAGGAAAAGAATAGACGAAAAGATAAAAGCCGTTGGCAGAAAAAGGGAGATTCCAGAAACCAAATTTATAGAATCATACACACCGGATGAGATAATTGATAAAATTTCGAAAAATCTTAAAATAGAAAAAAGCGAGATATTTAAAAAACAAAGAGGCAACATGCATCATCAGTTAGCATTGTATTTAATTAAAAGATATACCCCAATGAGCTTAAGAGAGATAGGAAAACTATTTGATATGGATTATGCTGCTGTCTCGCAGGCAGTTAAAAGGTTTGAGGATAAAACTAAAAGAGATAAAGAAGTATTGGGGATAAAAGAGAGGCTTATAAAAAGATTAAAAGGAAACTAATGTTAAATGTTGAGACCTGACCCCTAAAGTTGACACGGCGACTGAAAAGATTACAATATCTAAGGTAGAGTCTCAAGGAGGTTTTGCCAAATTAACCCAGGATTTCCTGGAAGATTCAGGAGAAGCAGAAATGGGGAGTGAAGCACTGAAAAAGGGGAGGGAAAAATTAAAAAATTTTCCGCGAGCCAAGAAATTTCTCATTGCTATTGACTCTGATGGATGCGTATTTGATTCAATGAATCCCAAGCAAATTGTAGTTTTCCATCCCAAGACTATGGAATTTTATGGGTTATGGGGCATTGAATCTTATCTCCGAGAGGTGGCCGAGTTCGTTAATCTTTTCTCTAAGACCAGGGGATGCAATCGATTTGTTGCCTTGCAGCATATCTATCGATTTTTGAAGGAAAGGCCGGATGTAAAGAAGGTGTTGTCAGAGGGGGGTATTTCGCTTGCCGATACCGCTAGCCTGGATGACTATATTAGAACCTATAAGGACATATCACTGGGCAATCCCACTCTGGAAGAATATACCAAAAAAATCTCTGAGCCATCTTTATCCAAACTCCTTGAATGGAGCAAATCAGTAAACCTGACTATAGCCAAAAAGATTAAGAACATTCCTCCGTTTGCGGAGGTTAGAGAAAGTCTTGAATTAGCTTCTAAAAAAGCCAATCTGGTGGTGGTTTCGCAAACACCTTATGAAGCTCTGGATAGAGAATGGAAAGAACACGATTTAGACGGTTATGTAGATGCTATTGCCGGACAAGAAATGGGTAAAAAGGAGGATCATATTAGGATAGCGGCCCAGAAGAAATACACCCATGATAAAATACTCATGATAGGCGATGCTCCTGGAGACAAAAAAGCAGCCGATGGCAACGGCGCACTTTTTTATCCCATCATTCCCGGCAGGGAAACCCAATCCTGGGAGAAGTTGCTAGAAGAAGCATTGCCAAAATTTTTTGAGGGAACTTTTGCCGGTGCTTATCAAGAGAATCTTTTAGCAGAGTTTGATCGAGCGCTTCCTTCTGAACCCCCCTGGCGAGAGGCAAATTATGATCATCGAGCATCATATAGACAAAGACAAGCTCTAAGAAAAGCCCTGTACGAGAGGTTTGACCCCCAGGGGAGGCTTCTGATAATGGGAGATCATTAAGTATGATTAATGTGCCACCTTTAACCAGAAAATCACCTCATTTAAAGGTCAAAATACTGGCAATCGGTGCCGGAGGATTGCAAAGAGCTTTGACCCATGAATGGATTCATGATTTAATTAAGGCAGGTAAATACGATGGGGGGATCTTCGTGGGCCAACCAAGACATACCTCAACCGCGGAGGCACTCAACCAACAGGGCGGATTATACCACGTGGTTACCTTTAATACGAGTGGAGTGACTGGAATAAAATTAATAGAAAGTGTGGTGGGGGCTAGTAGCCTATCTACCCCAGAAGGAAAAGAAAAGTTCCTCAGTCATGTTAAGGGTAATTTAGACTTAATTCTGGTAGGGGTTACCGAAGCAGGTGTAAGAAAAGGACAAATTGGAATGGATGTACTCGATGAAACTCTGTTTAGATACTTTAGTCAACATGGTTCAGACAGTACTATCGCGGTGATGGATACAGATAATCTCAGAGGTAATGGTAAAATCTTGAGGGATATCCAGCTAGAATATGCCAAAGAAAGAGGGATTGATTCCTACATCTTTTGGCTTGAAAATCAGGTTGATTTTCTTGATGAAATGGGCGACAGAGTGGTACCAAATCCCGCTGCTGTTCCTGAGGTAATAAGAGAGGAAGCCAGAAGAAAAATAGGAAAAGAAGACCTCTTGGCTACTTATACCGAAGCCATGCCCGAACGATGGTCATTAGTGATTAGCGATCCTAGGAGGAGATTAAGAGTTCCCTTTTCTGAACTTGCTCACCGGGGAGTTATTGTTATCGCTGGCAGTATTGACTCTTATCATGATTGGAAATTGAGATTAGTTAATTCGGTTCATGTTCCCTTCATAAGCCATCTGGCTCAATTATCTGGATATAAGCGCATTAACGATGCGGCAAATGATCCTCTCATCAGACCATATCTACTTACAGTGGTTGAAGGTAATGCCCGAATTGTAGAAAAAGACATACCTATCGAAGGTGAGAATGCAGTAAAATATGCTTTGAGTTTTGTAGAAAGAATCAGCAGTCTAGAAGATGATGCGACCAGAATTAATATTAATCATACTTTGAAGTTGAGGGAAAGGATATCCGGAACAATTATCTCTCCCCATTATGCTGCTGCATTGGAGGATTTTAAAGATAAACTGGCCTTTGCAATAGCCACCGTTTTTAGATATTTAACCGCGGTAAATCAGGGAAAAGATGCTTGGGTTGGCCGAACTGATACGGGAGCAACTTATCAGTTTACCGATCCCAATCCTACCATCCCTACCCTATTGATAGGTACTATGGGAAAGAGTAAAGAATGGGTTGAGAAAAAAATAAGACAGATATTTTATGACTATTCTCTCTGGACTCCTCCCGGATCAAAGCAAAAGGTAAATTTAAGTGGCAATCCGGATTGTATGAAGAGAGCAGCCAACTTTTACCATAGGATGGTCAATGGGGAGAAAGCCCTTGATATAATAAGGAGATTATGAAGATATGAATTTTTTAGAGTCTATCCTTGAATCGTGGGTGCGAAAGATGGCTTTAGTCGTAAAGCCTTTTCAAACCAAAGCCATCCAGATGGACTCTTATGTGGTCAGCTATAGTTTGATAATAATCCTCTAAATTTTCACTCAAGACCTCTATCATTCTTTTTCTAAATTTTTGCAGCAAAGCGCCGTAGGCAACGTGGATAACCTGTCTCCAATCATCATTTTCTGTTAATCCTTCCACTACCTTTGCTCGATTCAATTGTCCAGCTTCGGGAACGTTTGCCAGATTAGTGTTTAGGTGATAGGTTTTGCGGTTTTCCTCAAATGTCTCTAAAGCATGTCGATGCATCTCCTGATAAAGAAAAGGATTGGCCTTGGCTATCACCTTAACTGCCTCAAGATAACTGGTTCCCGCAGTCTTCACATGAAACATTTTCTCAGTATATCTGCTGATTATGGGATAAGCGGTAAACTTATCACTCCCTGAATGGACACCCAATTTATAAGGGCCCATTTTTCTAGCAATCAAGGCATGGTCTTTAATATTATCCTCAAACCTCTTCAAATCCATGGGTGAAGGTCTTCTACCATTGTTAGTTCTAATATCCACGCCTTTTTCAAATCCGGCGTCAAACCTTGGTGCCAAGCTGGTTAATCTCACTCCAGCATCATTTAACTCTCTAATTATCAAGTAATGGGCTAGAGCAGTTGTGGGGGCGCTGGTTTCATCAACAGACATTTCAAAGTCAAAATCAGTCGTACCCTTATGGTGAGCAATAGCAGCATAAGCATCACTGGTAAACCTTATTGCTCCTAGATATTGTATTGCAATCCGCATTACCTCTTTTTCACTATATTCAATTTTCAGGCTATGACTTCCGTTGGTCAGCTTTCGACTGATGGAAAGATATTTTTCCATGAACCTTTCAGCTTCCTTTTCAGTGCTAAAAAGCGTGGAAAATGCTCTTCTCAATTCTTCCCGACCCACATTTAGAGCGGTATCATTGATGCAGCGGGAAGGATCCACAGTAAACATGGTAAATCCAGCATCAACAGCCTGGCCCATACTGACTAAATCCATTAAATGGTCAGCATCTGCACCCCATCGGCCTTTATGTCCTTCCTGGAAAACACCCCAGGTAGCATCATCAAGAACCTCCGGGAAAGTTCTTCCAGTCCTGGCATTTTCCCTGACAGACTGCTGAGCAAAAAACACGGCTACATCGTAATTCTTGGCTGCCCTGATGTGACCCGGGGTAGCACTCGCTGCTCCCCCTATTCTATCACCGGTACCAAAAGCGGATTTAGTGCCTAAAACACTGGGCGAGGTATAACCGAAAATTTCCCTTATAACCACGGCATTCTCGTGAGTTAAGGGACAAATTTTTACAGTATAATTGTTTAGATTTAAAACCTCAATTGCTGCAAATCCGTCATTGACTTTATTTCTGGGAGTAACGGAAAGTAGTCTTCTTTCTCCGGCTTGATTGATCATAAAATAGACTTTGCCTCTGAAAGTATCCAGGGAGTCACAATAAGGATAAAAATTTAATTTCAATGAAGAAATCGTCTCTCC
>JBHIAL010000038.1:0-8678 GCA_046758525.1 bacterium | reverse complement strand
CTTACCTGAGTTTTGCCTGAAAATCATTGAGAAGTTGATCGAATAATAAATGAGGAGATCTATCTATCACCGGCAACAGGGCAAAGGTTGTAGAGACCGATTACGGTCCCCTATTCCTGTTGGCAGGTTTTCCATATCCTTTGGAAATAGTTGGAAAGCTTTTGAGCTACTTCTTTGGATTTTATAAGGAGGGAGACTTCGTTATTGCGATCCAGGGAATAGTATGTCCAGTTGGTGCTTCCCAGGATGGTGATCATGCCATCGATGATGACTAATTTAGCATGGGTATCAATGGGTAAAGGATCATAGCCTACGTCTACGCCATTTTTGGATAGGATTCGACCGGTATTTTCGTTCCGCCTGGTAACTTTTTGATTCCAATCACTTATATCAAGGATCACCTTCACCTCAACTCCTCGTTGCTTAGCCTCTATTAAATCTCTGATTAAGATATTACTGGGGCTTTCCGGGTACTTTTTGTAATAACCTATCGTATACATCATTAGCTGAATAGAATGACTGGCCTCTCTTAGAGTTCGATGGACTACCTGGAAATATTCTCTATCGGTAACTATCTCCACATTTTGAGCCGGGAGGGCAAAGACAGGGACTCTGAAAAAGATAATAAATATTATAGCTAGGTAGAGAAATTTCAATTTCTTTCTCATGGGCAGCTCTCTTTTTAGTTTTGTTTTTTAACCTTACTCCACGGTGACGCTTTTAGCCAGATTTCTTGGCTGGTCCACGTGGCAGCCTCTTTTTATAGCGATGTGGTAGGCAAGAAGCTGCAAGGGGATGACAGCCAGGATGGGAGAGAACTCCTCGGCAATGGGAGGGATGAAGATTGTGTGATCAGCATATTTTCCAATTTGGTTGTCACCTTTGGTGGCAACTGCTATGACCTTTCCTTTTCTAGCTTTGATTTCCCGGATATTACTAACCATTTTCTCGTAGACAGAATCCTTCAGGGCTATACATACTACCGGCATTTTTTCGTCTACCAGAGCAATTGGTCCATGTTTCATTTCACCCGCTGCATATCCTTCAGCATGGATATAAGAGATTTCCTTCAGTTTTAATGCTCCCTCCAGGGCAGTAGGATAGTTGAAGCTTCTTCCCAGAAAAAGGAAGTTATGGGCCTGGTAAAACTTCTGTGCACACTCATGAATCTCCTTTTGATTATCAAGGAGTTCCTCCATGAAGGAGGGTATTTTTTCTAGCTGTTCTATCATCTTCCTGGCTTTCTTCGGTGAAATAGAGTTTCTCAGCATTCCCCAGCTAATAGTGAGGAGAAAAAGAGCCAAGAGTTCTGCCGTATAGGCTTTGGTGGAAGCTACTCCGATCTCCGGACCAGCATAGACGTAAATTACTCCATCTGATTCTCGGGCTATGGTGCTCTCTATGGTGTTACAGAGGGATAAAACCTGGAGAAACTTGCTTTTAGCCAGTCTTATCCCGGCCAGGGTGTCGGCAGTCTCACCCGATTGAGAGATGGCCATGACCAGGGTATCTCCACCGGCCACCGGATTCCGATATCTAAATTCAGAGCTTATATCTACCTCCGTGTGAAGACACAGGTGTTTTTCAAAGAGATATTTGCCAACCAACCCGACATGCCAGGAGGTGCCGCAGGCTTGAATAATTATTCTGTCAATCTTTGATATTTTTTCCTCACTCAGGTTGATGTTTTCGAAATAAAGATCATTTTTGTCTCGAGAAATTCGCCTCTTTAGAACATGGCGAATGATATTTGGCTGCTCATGTATCTCCTTGAGCATAAAATGGCGATATCCATCTTTTTTAGGACCTCGCAGAATCTCCCATTTGAGTCTTTTGACTCTTTTTTTGATAAGACGTCCCTCTTTGCCGAATACTTTCACCTCATTTTTAGTTATGGTAGCGGTCTGTCCATCTTCTAAGAATATTATTCTGGAGGTTAAATTTAGGATAGCCCCCACATCTGAGGCCAGGAAGTTTTCTTTTTTCCCCATCCCAATTACCAGAGGACTTTCCCATCTAGCAGCTACTATTTTATCAGGATCCTTTCTGCTTATAACGGCCAGTGCATAGCTTCCCTTTAAGAATTTCAGGCTTTTTCGAACTGCCAAATGGAGATCATCCTTTAAGAACTTCTCTATTAAGTGGGAGATGACCTCGGTATCTGTATCTGTCTTAAACGCGTGACCTTCGGTGATTAATTTTTCTCGAAGCTTCTCGAAATTCTCAATGATCCCATTGTGAATAACAGCTATCTCTCCCCTACAATCGGTATGAGGATGAGCATTTTTTAAAGTTGGCTCTCCATGAGTTGCCCAGCGGGTATGCCCGATTCCGAGCTCCCCACCCAAGGGACCTTCCTTCAATTTTTCTTTTAAAAGTTGGATTTTACCTGCAGTCTTTTTTATCTTTAATTTCTCTTCCTTTAAAGTAGCAATGCCGGCAGAATCATAACCCCTGTACTCCAGCCTTTCTAAGCCCGCAACCAACAAAGAATCTACAAATTTATCACCCACATATCCTACAATACCACACATTCTCATCCTCCTTGAAAAAGCAGTAATCAGTTCAGTAGCTCAAACCTAAAGCCTTGAAAGAAGCATCAACCCCGGGGGAGAGTCACTTAATTCCTTAGGAATAGTATTTAGGAGACTTATACGCGTATCGAGGGACTTTCCCCAAAGGAGCCTTATATCAGCCACCTTAACGAGTCTTCGAGTTGAGGAAGAAGAAAGACGTGTTGTCTGAGGAGCAAAGCGACGAGTTTCACGTCTTTCCCGAGACGAGAAGACGAGCAGAAACAATGCAAAGTCGATATACAGCGACGGAGGGGAAAAGTCCCGAGATATCACTTGACTACCCCCAAAGCCTTCCGGTAGATCTCTATTACATCCTCTAGGGTAACCTCACGAGGATTGTTGGCCAGTTTTCTTTTGTCCTGCATCATTTCATTGGCGAAATCCTTAATCAGGGATTCTTCTATTTTCCCCGACTTTAAATCCTGAGGAAGACCCAGTTGCAAGACCAGATCTCTTATTCGATTAACTACACTTTCAACAGCTTCTTCTTGAGATAGATTTTCTATGTCTTCTCCTAAACTTTTGGCTAAAGAGGTGAGTTTGGTGGAGTTACCCTTAAGATTAAACTCACATACCCAGGGAAGGAGAATTGCACAGGCTCTTCCATGAGGAAGATTTAAATCAGAAGTTAGCCGGTAACTCATTCCGTGAACGAGTATAGCGCCGGTTTGAGCGATAACCATCCCTGCCAGGAGAGAAGCATATAAAACACGGCCCCGAATCTCTATATCCTGAGGATTTCTTACTACCTCTGGTAGGCTGGTAGACAGAAGTTTAATCGCTTCCAGGGCTAAACAATCGCTAAGAGGCTGGGAGTTGTTGGAAATAAGACCCTCAATGGCATGGGAGAGGGCATCTATTCCTGTGTCGGCGGTAACCGATGCGGGTAAGGATAAAGTGAGCTCCGGGTCAACCAAAGCTACTTTAGGAAAGATAGAAGGGTCAGCCATAATTCTTTTTCGGCGCTTCTCACCTGTAATAGTGGTAAAAACTGCATAGGGAGTTACTTCACTCCCTGTTCCTGCGGTAGTAGGAATAGCTATCACTGGAAGGGGAGATTCTTTTAATTTATTTCTTCCCAAATATTGGGTAAAGGGACCTGGATTGGTGGATGAGACCGCAATTCCCTTGGCTACATCCATGGAGCTTCCTCCTCCTAGTCCTACAATAATCTGGCACTTTTCCCCTTTAGTTAGACTCGTTCCCCTCTTTATTGTCTCCAGAGATGGGTTGGCCTCCACTTCCCCAAAAAGAATTGTCTTTACTCCCATTTTATTCAAGCAATCCTCTACTTTTTGCAAGGCTCCCATTCTTCTGGCAGATTTTCCACCTGTGACTACTAAAGCCCTTTTACCCAGTTTTTTGGCTTCTTCTCCTACCTTTTCTATCGTTCCTTTTCCGAAATAAACTCTGGTAGGAAGATAAAATTGAAAACTCTGCAACTTTCTTCTCTTTTATTCTACCGTATGGCCACGTACTTTCCTTCTCGTCGGAAGGGTCTAAAGCTTTTCCCTCCCCCTTGATAGAACTTGCCAAAGAATTCCACAAACTGAAGGCGAGAGGTATGGATAAACCCAGAAAGACAATTCAGGACGAGGTTGCCTAGATGACCCCCTATAAGGATCATCACCATGAGGATAGGACCAATAAAAGGAGTACCATAGCTCATTCCCGCTATAGTATTGACCACGGTAGCGATTACACTAGTGGCCAGACCCAGGGCTAAAAGTCGGGAATAGGAAAGGACGTCAGCAAAAAGCTGAACTATCCCATAGAGCTCGTATCCTCCTTTAGCCAATCTAATAAAGAGATTTCTGCTTTTTCTTCCCACAAAGAGAAATAGAGCCATCACGCCCCAGAGGAACATTACCAGACCCACCCGGGAATATCCTGACAGTGCATTCCAGATCCCGGCAAGGTTCTGAAACGAGAAGGACATAGCTATATTCGGTCCCAGGCTAACTTCCTGGGCAGTTCCTGAGCTAGCCCCTAAAAGGAAACCCTTCAAAATGGGCATAGCCACAAGGATTATTCCCAGAATAAGTACGATCCAGGAGGCATGATCCAGCACCGCCGAGACTATATCTTTTCTCCTTAGATCTTCCCATAATTCCAGGCCTATCCCTACTAATACGTGAATGAGTCCCAGGCCCAGACAGATGGCAAGAAATGTCATGGGGTCTCTTATGGGATTCAATAAGGCCAATTTTTTTAGAAAAGCTAAAGATACGGGAAGATGAGTAAACTCGATTCCAAATACGCCTCCGGTGATGAGTCCTATCCCGAAGGTAAAAAATCCAACTATGAACAACATGTTGAATAGTTTCTTTGCTCCTCCTTCCACCTTAAATTTTTTGAGCATGAGGTAGGAAAGTACCGATAAAATGATCCCGTAACCACCATCGGTTAAACAAATGGCCATAAAAAGGGCAAAGAAGGGGGCCAGAAAGGGGGTGGGGTCAATTTCAAAATACCGGGGTAGTCCATAAAGATTGGTTACCAGCTCGAATGGTTTGAAGGGGGAGGTGTTAGAGAGGGCCACGGGAACCTTACTTTCCTCATTTTGATGAGGTTTTCTTACCACGATTTCCAGGGGTGAAAAACCCTTTAGTCCGGTCTTCAGTTCGGCTAGATCAATTTTTCTAATCCACCCTTCCAGGAGGAAGGTGTAGGGGCTTGATCTGGTATTTGCCGATACCTTCCTTTCTCGGAGCAAATGATAAAAATGGTCGTATAGCGCCATGAGTTTGATCTTTTCCCGGCAAATTCTCTTTAATTCTTCCTTAATCTTCTCTATTTGATTTTCTATGCGGTCGATCCTTTGGTGAATTTCTTTTAGTTTCCTCTCCGGGACTCCGAATTCCTTAAGCTGAACCTTTTCTACTTTCAATCTCTGGAAAATTAATTCTAACCTCTCCCGGTCTTCTTTCAGGAAGATAAGTAAGAAGAAAAGATTACCTGCCTCTTCTTTAATGATATTTAAATGGGTCGCTTCCAGTTTCTCCAGTTCTTTTCGAAAGAGATCTTTTGCCTCGACCCGAATCATCCCCAGTTGGTAGCCAACCCATCTTCCTTCCTCCAATCTTTCTGTAGAGATAGGTAGCTGCCTCCAGGGCAAGAGGAGAGAATACCTTTCTTCAAGATTATTTTTTTCTTCCCTGAGAACTTCCGTTTGTTCTTCGAACTCCTCACATCTTTTATGGATTTTCTGCCAGTCAAAATTTTCAATCCATGTGAAAAACTCTTTTCCCTTTATTATGGTCTTACCCGGGAAAAACCCGAGTGAGGTTTTTTTCTCATCAAACTGCTCCAGGTATTTAATGGTCCAATTAAGCCGGGAAAGTTTATCCTCCAGCTCCTCTGTCTTCATCTGGGTTGGCTTAAAGGATGAAGTTATCGTCTTTTCATCAGTCTTTCGAGGCTGGAAAAGGGCTAAGTCTCCCAGTCTTTTAATGATAGAATCTCGGAGACCAAGATCTCCCATAATATATACTTTCCTCATCTCATAGAGAGCCATTGCTTTGCCCTTTTGACAATGAATTCTATTACCCGGGTTAGATTTTCCCCTCTCTGATTCTCGATATTTTTTCGTTTTTTCCCAAACTCTTCCCTGATTCCTTTTATTTCTTCCTTTGCCTCTTTTAATAACTTCTGCTTTATTTTTTCTCCTTTTCTTTTCCCCTCTTCCTCAGCCTGGGTGAGAATTTCTTCGCTTTTTCCTCGAGCCTGTTCTAATATCTTTTCTTTTTCCTTTCTTCCTTCCTCCAGTATTTTCTTGGCCTCACTTTCCGCTTTCTCTATTCTTTTCAGGGCCTCTTCTGGCATTTTCCTCTCCCATCTTGATTAGTTCAACTTCGGCTTCTTCAAGCATCTGGCGAGCCAGGGTATCCGGATACTTACCCTGGAAAATAATTCTTTTTATTCCTGCATTTATTATCATCTTACTGCAGGTTATGCAGGGCTGGTGGGTGCAGTAAAGGATCGACTCCTTGATACTTATTCCGTATAAAGCAGCCTGAATTATGGCGTTCTGTTCAGCATGTAGACCCCGACAGATCTCTTGTCTTTCCCCGGAGGGAATATTTAGTTTATCACGAAGACATCCTACCTCTCTGCAATGAGGTAAATTACGGGGGGCACCGTTATACCCGGTAGAAAGAATTCTCTTTTCCTTGACCAATAAAGCTCCCACCTTTCGCCTCAAGCACGTGGAACGAGTAGCTACCAAATGGGTAATCTGCATAAAATATTCGTCCCAGGAAGGCCGTTTTTCCTTCATTCCCCAGAGCCCATCAATTTCTCCATCACACCTTCTATGCTTTTTTCAATCTCCCGCACACATTCTCGATAACTCTCCTCGGATCCTCCCATGGGATCAAGAATTTCTTCTTCTATTCCTAATGCAAATTCTTTAAGCAAGAAGACCTTACCTTCGGCTAAAGAGGAAAGATCCAGAACTTTATTTTTATGCACCTTTTCCATTACTAAGATTAAATCAGCCTCTTCCACTACCTTTTGGTTTAAAGGCTTACTCTCATGGCAAGAGACATCTACCCCCTTTTCTTTCATTATTTTTTGGGTTAAAGAAGTCGGGTGCGAGCCAGACATGGTACTTGTTCCTGCCGAATCTATTTTTATCTCATCTCCTTGTCTTTGAGGCCACATTTTTTTTAATAGACCCTCTGCCATAGGACTTCGACATGTGTTGCCGGTGCAGACAAAGAGAACATTTCCTTTCCCCTGCCATACTTTCTCTATTTGTTGGGGGAGGAGCCAGCCTTCCCTGATTAAAAGAGGAGGAAACCGAGTAACATCTACTATGGTAGATTCCTCGCCTAGTAGGCTCTCTCCTCCATCGATGAGAAGATCTATACCATCTAGTAATGCTTTGTCCATCTCCCCAGGAGTAGAAGGGGTGAATTTGCCAGACAGATTAGCACTGGTGGTGGCCAGGAGAGTCTTTCCTTTTTCAATAATCGTTTGAGGGATAGGATGAGCCGAGAGTCTCAATCCAATCTTTCCTTGTTTGCTGATCAGGCTGCGAGGGCTGCCCTGGCTCGCCTCAAAAATTAAAGTAAGAGGACCGGGCCAGAACTCATTTATCAATCTTTGAGCAAAAAGCGGGACCGCCCGGGCAAACCGTATGAAGCCTCCTTTTTTTCTTAGGAACAGAGTCATAGGTTTATCTAGCGATCTTTTTTTCACCTGGTAGAGTCTCTTTATGGCTGCCTCATTCTCAGCACTAACTCCGAGACCATAGACTGTATCAGTGGGAAAGGCTACTATCTTACCCTCTTTCAGTATTTGAACAGCTTCCACTATTTTCTTCTCTTCCGGATGATCAGGATCCATCTTAATGGTTTTCATCTTAGGGCACTTCTATTCCCTTATCTGTCCGTCCCCTAATATAATAAACTTACTGCTAGTCAGCTCGTTTACCCCCATGGGGCCTCGAGCATGTAATTTCTCAGTACTTATGCCGATTTCTGCTCCCAGACCAAACTCACCTCCGTCGGTGAACCGGGTGGAGGCATTCACATAAACGGCTGCTGAGTCAACCTCCTGCAGAAATTTCCTCGATTCTCTATAATTATTGGTAACAATAGCGTCAGAGTGATGGGAGCCATATCTATTGATATGATTGATAGCAGCCTCGATGCCTTTCACCACTTTAACAGAGAGAATAAGATCGAGGTACTCGGTCTGCCAATCCTCCTCAGTAGCGGGCTTGATTCCTTCTACTATTTGGCAGGTCTTTTTATCTCCTCGAATCTCCACCCCGGCCCCTTGAAATTTTTTAATCATGCCCGGTAGAAATTGAGCAGCGATCTTTTCGTCTACCAGAAGGGTTTCCATAGCATTACAAACTCCCGGTCGCTGAACCTTGGCGTTGAAAGCAATTTTCTCAGCCATCTCTAAATCCGTCTCTTTATCTACATAAGTGTGACACACGCCTTTATAATGCTTAATTACCGGAATAGTGGAGTTTTCAGTAACTGTGCGAATGAGGCTTTCTCCTCCTCGGGGAATGATGACATCGATATATTCATCCAGCTTTAGCATCTCCATTACGGCACCTCTATCCGTGGTTCTTATTAACTG
>JBHIAL010000037.1:0-8702 GCA_046758525.1 bacterium | reverse complement strand
CATATGTAGGCAGTTTTTCTTCCTCGCCAATAGAGTAAGTTCCATCAGCTTGTCCTTTACCAGATCCACGACTCGCGAACCATCCACCATAAATAGGTAAATACATACCAACTTTAATCATTTCTACATCCTCCTTTTTGTTTTCTTTTCCTCATTAAGATTTACAATGTCTGGTAGAACCGGACGATGGCATCAAATCCTAAATTTGCCATTTCTTCAATTACCTTAAATGTATCGTTAAGACTTGGTGGATAACCATATTTACTTATAGCATATAACTAGCAATAACTTATTCTCATCTTCTTTCCTCCTTTGAGTTTATCCCCAAGGGTATTCTCTTTTTGACATTCTCCAGATGGTCTCTTATTTTCCTTTTTATCTTCTCTTTATCTTTTTTTGAAAAAGCCTCTACTATAGCGGTATGTTCCTTTAGAGTGATATTAAGCTCTTTTAAAGCCTTATCCTCGTCCTCATAGAACAATCTCTCTATGCCCATGTGAGAGTGCAGATCCCCATATATTTTAGCCAGCTTCCTGTTCCCGGAGGCTCCCACTATTAACTGATGAAATTTCTCGTCTATCTCATTGTTAAGAACAAAATCCGGGGATCTAATAGTTTCCTCAAATTCCTGTAGATTTTCCTTTAACTTCTGGATTAAATCGGAACTGATACTGGGAATTTTATCTAAAGCCAGAGACTCTAAGGCAATCCTTACATCGAGAATCTCTGTAATCTCTTGTTTAGAGAGTTGAGTTACGTATACTCCCATCTTAGATCTTATCTCCACAAGACCCATCCCCTCTAATTTATAAAGAGCTTCTCTTATAGGTGTCTGGCTTACCTTAAACTTCTCTATCAGTTTGTTTACGTAGATTCTCTCACCCGGTTTTAATTCCCGTCGGATGATTTTGTCTTTCAATATCGCTAACACATCTGTACTTACATTTCTGTGGATCAGCATTTTTTACCTCACTATTATTTATATGTTATAGTTTATATCGTATATAAAAAATGTCAAGTACCCAACTTCAATTTTGAGATTTTGAAAACAGCGAAATTTTCTATCCTACCTTGGCCAATGCTAATCGATGGGAAAATCTTTTTTTTATTCCCTCTCGTAGGTGGGGATAATTTTCTAGACCTGGATCTTTCTCTACCAGGCGGAAGGCCTCCTGACGGGCCAGGGATAGAATCTGGTGATCCCTTACTAAGTCAGCGATTTTAAAGTTAAGCATTCCCCATTGTTTGATGCCAAAAAATTCTCCCGGTCCCCGAAGCTTGAGATCCTCCTCGGCTATTCTGAAGCCATCGGTTGTTCTGCACATTACCTTCATTCGTTGGATCGCCTCCCGAGAGACTTTTTTCCCAGTAAGCAGAAAGCAATGAGATTGCTCAGATCCTCTACCTACCCTTCCTCTCAACTGATGAAGTTGAGCTAAACCAAATCTTTCGGCATTCTCTATCACCATGAGATTTGCATTGGGAACATCAATCCCCACTTCTATCACCGTAGTAGAAACAAGGACATCTATTCTTCCACTTCGGAAAAGGTGCATTATTCGGTCTTTCTCATCCCTCTTCATTCTTCCATGGATTAACTGAACTCTATAATCAGGGAAAACCTCTCTTTGCAGTTGTTCGGCCGCATCCTGAGCTGACTTCAGATCTAGATCTTTCGACTCTTCTATCAAGGGATAGACAATATAAACCTGTCTTCCCTCTTTTAATTTTTCTCTAATGAGTTGATAAAGCTCTTCTCTTTTATTTTCACTTATCCACCGAGTAACAATCGATTTTCGCCCCGGTGGAAGCTCGCTAATCACTGAAAAATCAAGATCGCCGTGGAAAGTCAGAGCTAAGGTTCGGGGGATAGGGGTAGCCGTCATTACCAATACATCCAGACATTTGCCTTTGCTGCGTAGTCTTAGTCTCTGCATAACGCCAAATCTATGCTGCTCATCGATAACCACCATCCCTAGTCGATAAAAATTGACTTCTTCCTGTATTAAGGCATGTGTTCCGACCACCAGTTTTATCTTGCCTTCTTTTATCTGGTGGAGAATTTTTTCTTTTTCCCGGGAAGGAAGGTCACTTACCAATAGGGCTGGCTTAATATTAAGAGGTTGTAGGAGGCTGCTTAAATTTATCCAGTGCTGCTGCACCAGAATCTCAGTGGGTGACATTAACGCCCCCTGGTATCCATTGACTATAGCTGTGAGTAGAGCAACTGTCGCCACTATCGTCTTGCCCGAGCCAACATCTCCCTGCAAAAGGCGATTCATGGGTCGAGAGGAGCCCATATCCTCCAGAATCTCATCTATTACCTTTCTTTGAGAAGCAGTGAGTGAAAAGGAAAGAGAACGAATGAAGGATTCAACTAAGCTGCCCCTCATTTTGAAAGAAATTCCCTTTTCTTCCTTATATCTATTTTTTCTCAAAGCCAGGGCAGACTGAAGAAGGAAAAATTCCTCAAAAGTAAGTCTTCGCTGAGCCTCTTTTTGTCGGGCAAAACTTTCTGGAAAATGAATACTGTTTAAGGCTTCTTTTAAGGAGATGAATGAATAGCGTTTTCTTATCTCTGCCGGTAGGAGATCCACTAAATAAGGCGACTTTTCTTCTAAATTAACTTTGATAATTCGGCGCAAGGTTCTGTGAGAGAGTCCCTCGGTTAAGGGATAAAATGGAACAATTCTCTTTAAATGAAGGTTATCTTCCTCATTCCCACTTAGTAGCTCAAAATCCTCTACATTAATTTGTAACTCTCCAAAGTCCCACCCCACCCTTCCACTAATCACAATATCTCTGCCCTTTTTAAGAAGCTGGACTAGATAGTCCTGGTTGTACCAGATGGCATAGATAATCCCGGTCTCGTCTCTTATGGCGACCTTGAGGAAGGAAAGATTCTTTCGAATTCTGCGCTGCCCCGTCGCTAAGATCTTGCCTTCGATAACTACTTTCTTCCCAGGCAAGGCTTGTCCAATAGGGATAATTTGCGAGCGATCTTCATAGCCGGTGGGAAAATGCCAGAAAAGATCAGAGATTGTCCTTATACCTAATCTATTGAAAACCTGGGCTTTCTTTTCTCCAACTCCCTTGGCATAACGAACTGGCGAGTCAAGATCAGGTATTCTTGCCATTTTTTGAAAAATATGTTATCGTAGATTCTCAACAAAATTTCTGGGAGTAACCCGCGTTAAATTTTAGGGGAACGCCCTTATTCCCTAGATAAACCTGAAAATCGTGTTTTGAGGTACGAATTTTTTTCATTTTTCAAAGTAGTTAGCAGCAAGTTCTAAACATAGGGTGAATGATGGCCAAAAAATGCGAGATATGCGGCAAAGGACCAAACACGGGAAACAGGGTAAGTAAATCCGGGCGAAGAACCAAACGAAGATGGCTTCCCAATCTTCAACATATTAGAATAAAGGCCAATGGAAGGACAAGAAAAGCTTATGTATGTACCCGATGCATTCGGAGCCACCGAGTAGAGAAGATAGCCTAAAGGAGCCTTTTCTATTTCTCTGGCTTCAACCACTGGGTTCTCTGAAAAAATTTGCCTTCGCTTTTTATAGCCGGAGCGATTACCATCTCCACCTCATGCATTTCCTTTATATTAGTGGCTCCACAATAACCCATACAGGTTCTTATTGCCCAGACAAGGTTTTGAGAACCATCGTCTAGCCGGGCCGGGCCATAAACGATCTCCTTTAAGGTTCCCGTTGTTCCTACCCGAACCCTCGCTCCCCGAGGTAGGTTTTCATCCGAAGTAGCCATTCCCCAGTGATATCCTTTACCAGGGGCCTCTTTAGCTCGGGCGAAGGCAGAGCCAATCATTACTGCATCTGCTCCTGAGGCTAAAGCCTTACAGATATCGCCGCCGGTTCTCATTCCTCCATCGGTGATGATGGAAACATAGCGACCGGTCTTCTTAAAATATTCGTCCCTAGCAGCAGCAGCGTCTATAGTCGCAGTAACCTGAGGAACTCCTACTCCCAGTACCTCTCTGGTAGTACAGGCCGCACCCGGGCCTACTCCCACCAGAAGGGCATCTATGCCGGTTTGCATAAGATCATAAGCAGTCTCATAGGTGACGCAGTTACCTACTATCACCGGGATAGAAAGCTTGCTACAAAGTTTGCTGAAATCGAGGGATTCTCGCTTGGAAGAATAATACTTGGCTGTAGCTACCGTAGCCTGAACCACAAAAACATCTGCTCCTGCCTCCTGAGCGATAGGACCAAAGCGGGCCGCCTGCTGAGGAATGGCAGAGACAGCCACCAGGATCTTGGCTTTCTTCATCTCCTTAATTCTCTTCTCAATTAGTTCCTCTTTAATCGGGGTCTGATAGACCCTTTGAATTATCTTTACAGTTTCCTCCGAAGAGGAATGGACAATTTCCTCTATCGCTTTAGCTGGATTCTCATAGCGAGTTTGAACACCCCCTAAGTTAAGAACAGCTAACCCACCTAATCTGCCCATTTGGATGGCAAAATTTGTGTCCACTACTCCGTCCATAGCAGAAGCTAAGATGGGTATGGCAAAAGTTAGGTCACCCATTTTCCAGCTAGCATCTACATCATTAGGGTCAAGAGTTGCTTTACCTGGAACCAAAGCCACTTCATCAAACCCATATGCTTTTCTTGCTTTTCTTTCTCTGCCTATGTAAAATCCCCCCATCCTAGCCTCCCGATATAAGTGATCCCTACTCAGGGCTCAGCCATTAAAACAGTCTTCGGTAATCTTAATTTACCCTGTTAGAAAAGGCCCCGTCCGAATTTTCTAACGGGGTTTACTTTCCAGGCATAGCTGGTTTTCTCAATGAGGCAATTATGAACTCATCGATCTCACCCTTAAGCACCCTTTCTACATCAGTTGTCTGGATGCCGGTTCGATGATCTTTCACCAGGGAGTAAGGGTGCAGAATATACGAGCGAACCTGGCTGCCCCACTCTATCCTAGCTTTTTCTTCATGTCTTTTTTTTGACTCTTTTTCCTTCTCTAGCTCGTAAAAATTATGCAGGCGGGCCTTAAGAACCCTCAGGGCCGTAAGCTTATTTTTATGTTGAGACCTCTCATTTTGACATTGCACGGTTATTCCGGTAGGTAGATGAGTAACCCTGATGGCTGAATCGGTAACATTTACGTGTTGTCCTCCCGGTCCACTGGCCCGAAAAGTATCAATCTTTAAATCATTATCCTTAATTTCCACCTCGAAATCCCCAGTTTCCGGGATTACGTCCACTGCAGCAAAGGAAGTGTGACGGCGATTAGCAGCATCGAAGGGGGATATGCGAACCAATCGGTGGATCCCCACCTCCTCTTTAAGATAACCATAGGCAAATGTTCCTTCTACTACTACCGTGGCTGTTTTTATTCCTGCTTCCTCTCCGGCTATCCAGTCTACCACCCTACCATGATATCCTTTTTTATCTACCCAACCCAAGTACATGCGAAGCAAGATCTCTGCCCAATCACAGGAATCGGTACCTCCTGCTCCCGGGTGGATGGACAAAATAGCATCGAGAGAATCATTTTTTCCTCTTAAAAGGGACTCTATTTCAAGTCCTGCCAATTTTTTTTCTAAAAGAGTAAGCTTTGTCTGTATTTCCTCTTCAAGATCCTCATCTTCTTCCCCTTCTAGAAGATGAGCCAACGTCTGAGCTTCCTCTAAAAGATTCCCTACTTTTCTCCACTCCTCTATTTTATTCCTTAGATGGCTTAACTTTTTCAAAACCTCTGGCCGATCTTTTCTCTGCCAAAAATCGGCCTTTGAGGTCTCCTGTTCTAACCTCTTAATTCGTAATTCTTTTTTCTCTATTTCAAAGATGCCCCCTTAGCTCACTGATTTTTTTCTCCAGCTCATTTACTCGATCAGTATACATTCCGGACATTACCCTCTCCTTTCTCCATGAATATACCCAAAAAGGCCATTTTGTCAAGAAATATCTCGGGAAAGTCCCTCGATACGCGTATAAGTCTCCTGAATGCTAATACTTTCTGTTTAGGACATATGTCCGAAGGGTTAGCAAGTTAAGTGAAGAGCAGCGACTGTTTTTTTCGTTTTACAGAGCTGGTTATAGAGCTGGCAGGCTGATTGGGTTGGCTTTACTCTTATCTCTATCCCGTGTGACTGAACCCACTCTTGGGTAGTAGCGGGAACTCCCATCAATCCAGGATCTCCTGTACCGATAACCAGAACTTCTGGATTCTGCTTTACCACTTCCTTTAAATCTTGGGGTAGAAGCAGATGTCCCTCTTTTCTCCACCAATGAGAGTCTATTTTATCTGGGTAGATGATTATATCAGAGGTATATCCCTTTCCATCTATAACAATCTGTCCAAATTGGTAAGAATCAATCATTCTTTACTTCCAAAGATTCTCTTGAAAGGGAGCTAAGGGAGTGAAATAATCTCCCTTAGCTCCTCAGCGGTTTTTTTGTTATGCTACCGCTTCCCTCAGGCTTCTTCCAGGTTTAAACTTAGGTACATCTTTGGCCGGAATACTTATCCTGGACCTAGTCTGAGGATTCACACCCTGACGGGCTTTTCTCCTCTGCACCTGAAATGTACCAAAACCAACCAAAGTAACCTTTTCCCCTCTAGCCAGAGAGCTAGTAATTGCTGAAGTCATAGCATCCACAACATTATTTGCATCTTTCTTAGTTAACCCTACCTCAGCAGCCACCGTCTCTACTAATTCGGCTTTATTCATCCTGTCTCACCTCCTCTACATATTTTCAATTTTGATCCAAATTTCAATCAACCCTACAAAATCGCTTCTAATAAAGGATTATAGAGATGCTGTTTTTCAGTTTGTGAATATAGCATAAGGAGAGGAATTCGTCAAGCCCTCGGTTGAGCCAGCGCTAACATTGGAAGTTGACAAAATTAAGGATATGCGGTATTTTAAAGTCATTGACAATAAATAACCGGCCAAGGATTTCAGGGATGAAAAATCGCCGAAAGGCCAGAGAACTTACTCTCCAAATCCTCTACCAGATGAATATAAGAGAAACTCCGGTAGAGGAGGCCTTGAATATTACCTTTTCCCGATACCGATTCAGGCCTGAAGTGAAGGAATTTGCCGAAAGGCTCATTCGGGGAACCTCCCAGCTTCTCCTTCCTATTAACCTTCTAATCATGAAATATGCCAAGAACTGGACTCTGAAACGCATGGCTACTGTGGACAGAAACATCCTGAGATTTGCCATTTACGAACTTCTTTTTTTAGAAAATGTTCCTCCCATAGTCACTATAAATGAGGCGGTGGAAATAGCTAAACGTTATGGGACGGACGATTCAGGAAAATTTGTTAATGGTATCCTGGATAAAATTCGTCAGGAAAGAGGTCCGGGAAGCTCCTTAAATTGGACTCACCTTAAAAACAGCCTCCAAAAGGATCCTTATCTCAAGGAACTCACCAGAATAAAAGGAAAGGAAAAACTCTGGTTGGTAGGAGGATGTCTTCGTAATCTTTTGCTAGGTAGAGAAAAAAAGGATCTAGACGTAGTGTTGGACGATCCGGAATTTAGAATTGTCCAGCTTTTTGTGAGTCAGGTGAAGGCAAGTCTAGTTGTCTTAAATTCGACCTTGAGAAGAGTTGTCTTTCCTGAAAAAACTGTCATAGACTTCATTCTTAAAAAATCCGAAAGTCTAAAGGCCGATCTTCTTCAGCGCGATTTTACCATCAATGCCCTGGCCCTGGATCTGGATTTCCTTGATATGCCTCGCTTAGCCTTGATAGATCCTGAAACAGGGCTGGAGGATTTGATCAATAAAAAAATTAAACTATTGAGAGAAAAATCCTTGGAGGAAGATCCTCTTCGCATGCTCCGTGCTTTCCGCTTAGCCTCCCAACTTAACTTCGAGGTAGAGGAGAAGGTTACCCATTTGATTTCCAGTAAATCTTCTCTTATTAAAAAAGTAGCCGGGGAGAGAATAAGAGATGAACTATGTCTTTTTCTGAAAAATCCTTTTTCTCACAGATGTCTGGTAAATTCCTCAGCGGAAGTCTTGCTGGAGAAGATATTCGGACAAACTCCAAATTCAGAAAATCTGAAAAGATTAGAAACTCTGTTGTCAAACGAGAAAATGCTGCCCAAGGATCTTAAAGAAAAGATTAATCTTCATTTGGAGAAAGATGAAAAGCAGATGACTTCACGCAGGGATCTATTAAAAATTATGGCCCTCATTTTCTTCCCCAAACAGGAAAAACTCACTCTATCCTCTGCGGGGAAACGGTTAAAACTTAGCCGCAGCCATATAAAAATCATGCAAAGAGTTGAACAGCTCTATCCTAAATTGAAAAAGGTTATAGGCAGTCAAAAAAATACCCAACTTATAGCTGAGTTCCTAATAGAAGCGAAGAAAGAGCTGGTCGAAATTTCCTTACTCCTTCTGGCAGTAAATCTTGGTCAACCCGCCTCTTCGAGGCTTGTCATTCAACTACTGAAAGAATATTTTAAAAAATCTTCTCTTATTCTTCATCCACCCAAGTTAATTGGGGGAAAGGAATTGATGAAGTTATTGAGGATTCCTGCCGGACCTTATATCTCTTATCTATTAAATAAGATCCACCAGGCCCGGGTAATGGAGGAGATTAAAACAAAAGAAGAGGCCATCGAATACGCCAAGAAAATAGCCCATGAAATTGATAAGGGAAAAGATGAGAACCATATAATAGAGGCGCCACTACGAAGCAA
>JBHIAL010000036.1:0-8704 GCA_046758525.1 bacterium | reverse complement strand
TGCTTTCGCGATGCACCAGTATCGTTAGGACCATCTCCAGTGGGAAAAAAGACTTTAGTAGCAACAATCACCGAATCTCTGTTTTTTCTCGCTTTTAGCCAGGAACCGAGCATTAACTCTGCCACGCCGTTATTATATATATCAGCGGTATCGAATAGATTACCTCCTGCCTCCACGAATAAATCTGCCATAGCATGAGCGGCTTTCTCATCGGCGCCCCAGCCGAATGTTTGAGTTCCCAGTACAAGCTCAGAAACCTTCAGCCCGGTATTCCCCAGAAATCGGTACTCCATATCTTGATCTTCCTCCTTTTTATCCGTTTTAAAAAATCATAGTCTCTGGGTTTGACAAATCAAGAGAAAGGGTAATTGATCGCCAGAACCGTATTATTTACTTATGGGGATCAGACCTTTAACGAAATAGCGCTGCAGACTAAGGGCTATAATTACGACCGGAGCTATGGCCACCGTTGACATAACCGATATGTCCCACCACTGGGGTCCCCTTTGAAAGTGTTGAGAAGCAATCAATATGGGCATAGTGCTAGCCTGGTCAAAGGTCAAAATTAAGGCAAAGAGAAACTCATTCCAGGCAAAAATAAAACAGAGAAGAAAAGTAGCCGCCAGGCTAGGCAAAGTTAGGGGAAGTACTACTCTGAAAAATATCTGCGGTCGTGAAGCTCCATCAACCATGGCTGCCTCTTCGATGGAGGTAGGAATTTGCGATAAAAAATTCCTCATCATCCAGACGGCGATAGGCAAATTGAATGCTGTATAGATGAGGGTCATGCCAAGCCGAGTATCCAGAAGATTTAATACCTTAAACATTAAAAATAAAGCCAGCGCAACCACAATGGGCGGCATCATCCTCTGAGAGACTATCCAGACAAGGATATCTTGATTACGTAAAGGACCGAGTTTAAACTTAAATCTTGTCAAGCCATAGGCGGCCATGGTGCCCAATAAGACCGCAAGTAATGAGCTAATGCTGGCAATTACGACACTATTAATCAGCGGGCGAATCACCTCTTCTCTTTCCACTGTGAATATCCTTATCCACCATTGTATTACCGGCTTAAAATCTACCCAGGGAATATATTTGGGACCGAGAAAGACGTCTAACTTTGACTTAAAGGAAGTCGTTAGCATCCAATAAATAGGAAATAAAACAAAAACTGCCCAGGCAATGAGCAAGAGATAGGTACTTACCTTCATAAATCTTTCATTTCTCACAGCTTTCATTCTAAACTAATCTCCTGAGAGCGTCTGGTTATCAGTAAGAAAATAATGGAAATTGCCAAGACGGTAGCAAAAAGGCTAAAAGCGATGGTGGCCCCATATGCTAAATCGAAGGCGCGAAGTCCCAGACTGTATCCAAATAAAGTTATACTTTCAGAATATATCCCCGGCCCTCCTCCAGTTAAAATATATATTTTGTCCACTATCTTGAGAACCTCAATGGTTCTGAGTAAGATGGCGGCGACAGATGCCGGAATCAGTAAGGGAAATATAATTTCCCTGAATAGCCGCCAACCAGAGGCACCATCTACCCTGGCAGCTTCCAGTAAAGCCGGCGGAATACTCTGAAGACCAGCAAATAGGATGAGAATCATAAAAGGTGTCCATTGCCAGATATCCGTTAGTATAACTGAATATAGCACTATCTTTGGCTCCGTTAGCCAGGCGACGGCAGGAAGGCCCAGCAAGGGTAAGACATGGTCAATGGGACCCCGAGTAGGATTAAACATCATTCTCCACATATATCCAACTGCAATGGGAGTCAACATCATGGGAAGGAAGAACAAAACTCTAAAAAATGTGCTCCCTTTGACTCCTCTATTTAGCAGTAAAACTAACCCCAAGCCCAAAACATATTCAATAGCTACCGCAATCACTGCAATTAGGACAGTGTTGGATAAGGCATTGTAAAAGCGCTCATCGCCAAACAGCCTCAGCCAGTTCTTGAGTCCGGCAAAATGAATTTGCAGGCCGCCGAGAAAGGATACTTTACCAAAGCTTAAGAAAAGCGAAAAAAGGAAAGGAAATATAGTTAATACTAAAAGGATTATCACTGCCGGAAGAATGAACGCCCTTCCTGCTTTCTTTCCCGTAAACGAGCCCCAAATCTTTCTCATTAAGATTTATTCGCCTTAAATATAATGCGTCCCCAGAGGCCTAGAAGGATTCTAAGCCCCCGGGGACGATAAAAAACTAGGTTGGTTTACACTTTCTTTTATTCGATAGGTAATCCCAGAGATGCTCTATAGTTTTTCAGCTGTTTTTCTTTACCCAGGTCTTCGGTTATTGCCTCCCATTCTTTGGCTGCGTCATCAAGGGCTTGCGTTGCCGTTTTCGCTCCAGCAAGAGCCATGGCAAGTTGAGCATCAAGAGCTTCAAAGTAGCGGAATGCTCCGGGAATCCTTATATCAGGTTGAACGTTGGGATGAGCGATAGTCGCTTGTATGGCCCCCAAATAGTCTTCTGGGTGAACAAACCCATATCCGTACCAACCGGCTAACTTCTCAAAATGTGACTTCCGATAAGGGTTAAAACCTGTCTCAGGTGTGGTTACAGAGATGTAACTATTCTCCGGACTACCCAAAAACGAAAGGAAGTCATAGGCTGCTTCTACATTGTCACTCTTGGCATCAATTCCTGCTATCCAACCTCCAAAGGCAAGGTAGGGTGCATGGTTCACTTCAGGAAAATCTACCCAGCTCTCCTTGACATAGTCCCAGGCCTTGGTGGTTCCCGGAAGTATGCTGTAACCGACCTTTCCTTTGACTGTAGACCCGGGATCGGTATCTGATATAACTCCAACGTCTCCCCAATCTATAGCCAGAGCAGCTTCTCCCGCAGCATAAACACTTCTTACCTCCCCATTATCCATGTTAATCATACCGGGAACACCTACTTCTATCATCTCTATCCAGTCTTCAAGTGCCTGGACATGACCAGGATCGTTTATCAGGGGTTTCATGGTCTCAGGGTCGAAAAATAGGCCTTGAGCCTGTCCAGGTATGGAGGTATAGGCTGCCGATCGAGAAAAAAAGGTCCAGAATCCCTGAGCACCCTTCCTCATACCCTCCACCACTCCATATTCTTTCCGGCCATCGCCGTCCCAATCCCATCCGTTAAAGAACTCGGCTATATCTCGGACCTGTACCCAGGTCTCAGGAGGAGCGAGGTCATATCCATATTTGGCTTTGAATTTGGCTTGATGTTCAGGATTCTCGATGGCGTCTCGGCGGTAGTAGAACATGTGGCTATCCCCATCCATAGTAATAGCATAGATTGTGCCGGCATAGGTGGAGATTTTTTCTCGGTAAACCGGCAATATATCCAGCCAATCTATTCTCGTATCTGCAGCAATGAAGGTATCCAGAGGAGCCAAAAAGTCGTTACTGGCAAAGTCTGCCAGGTAGGCTGCCGGAAAAATGATGATATCGTAATTTTGGGCTCCTAGGGCAAACGAGCTAAACATCTTCGGGTATAGCTCCGCCCAGGGAGCGGTAATCAATCTCACTTTTCCCCCAGTTTCTTTCTCCCAGTCAGCTCTAAACATCTGCACTGGCTTGGCAATAAAGGGAGGGGTTTGCGTAAATACAGTAATTTCAACACCCTCAAACCTTTTCTCTGCCAAGGCCTGGCTACTTCCCAGACCGCCCAGGACTATTACCACAGCGCACAGTACCACTATGGCTACTTCTTTGATAAACCTACCCTTTTTTATTTTTTTGAACATTATTAACCTCCGTTCTGAAAGATCTCACTTTCTTTCAAAGAACCTATCCTCCGTCTTTTTAGATTCTCTCCCCTATCACCCCCTTTCGATAAAGTTGGATCTTCAGTCTTTAAATTCACCTCCCTCCTGATCCTATATTTTGGAATTCTTTATTTATACTATAATATTTTCCGTGATTCTGCCAAGGATAAAAGCCTGACGTACAACTGTTCGACTGACTCCAAAAATAGAGCAAAGCTCCACCTCCGAGGGAAGATTGTCTCCAGGTTTCCACTTACCATTCTCTATTTTTTCTCTGAGCAGTTGTTCCAGTTGATAGTAGTACGGAACAGGTGAGTTTTTATCTATCCCTTTAAAATTCATAATTACATGCTCCTATAATCCTGTAATCATAGATTACCATGCAAGGAAAATCTGTCAAGTTGATTAGGACTTTGCTCAAAAATTTTGGAGAATGTCCTGGCTTTTTGCTTATTTATGGGAAAGGTTAAGGGTAGTGGAAAATACCTCTAAAATCAATTCAGGTGTAAACACTTGGTATTATTAATGTTCTTCGTGACCGCAATTAAGATGTAGCTCAAAGCCTCTGCTTTGGGGGAGGAGGCAAAGAACCTTGGGCATTAAATCTTTCTTCTAAACTTTCTTTCTTATTACCATGACCATGAAGATTCTACTAAAAAGAGGAAGTATCCACATGAGAAGTAGGATGAAAAAGAAAGGAGAGATAGCTAGAGGAGTGGTTTTTCTTCTTACCTGAACAATTTCGTTCTCCGGTATCGACTCCTGGGCTAAGTTCTCAACCTCTTTGATCTCGTAGGCAATTGCTTTACCTTGCAAAGCTTTGGAGGGAGCCCATCCCAGAGGATTCGACCTTCCCGTGGCCTCGGCCCAGATCCAACCCGATTGGCCATTAAATTTGAGGGCAGCATTGGCCTTTCGATACCCTGGTAAATAAACCAGGGCAGCCGTATGGCCCGGGAGAAGAACTATAGCAGAGCGATAGCCGGCTGCCTTATACATGGTGGCCAGAAGAATAGTGTAGTCCTCGCAGTCTCCCCGGGCATTCCCCTTCTCTATTCTGGCCGCCAACTCATCTGCATTAAGGGCAAATTCACGATACCCAAATTGATCAAGATCACTGGTGTAACTGACTCGATTTCTGGCAAAGCGAAATATTTTTTCCGCTCTCTGATAAGGATCGGGATATTTTGCCAAAAATTCCTTTCCGTATTTATAGGCAAGGTCAGCGTTTTTGCCCAGGCTCTCAAAAGCAATTATGGGGCGAAACCCCTTTTCAGTAATCTGAAAAAAACCATCAATCCCCTGAGCTCTTGTCCGGCAGATCCGCCAAGAATCGTAGACCTGCTGGCCTTTTTTATAGAAAATTTCCTCAATAGCCTGAGTTGGTGAGGCTAGAAAGACCCACCAGGCTATACCAAATAAAATTATCTTTAGCCTCATTTTGTTTTACAAAGACATGGTCAGAGCTGCATGCAATATGATTCCCAGAAATATCAGATAAGCGAACACATAAATCCCTACGGCGACGGAGTTATCCTTGATGCTGAAAAAGGGGATTTTGGGGGTTAATTTGTTAAGTATATTGAATAAGGCAATGAAAATGAGAAGACTCACAAAGAAGCCGAGACTTATCAAAGCCAGCCTCCTAAAGCCCATCAAACTCTGAATCAATGATCCGCCGATAGCTATGGGAGCTGTGGATGAGCCGTGAATGACGAGACCAATGAAGATGGTAAATCCTGCGATAAAGAGCCCTACAGAAAGGGGGTCTTTTCCTATGCGCTCTCTTTCATGAATTCTGGGAGTTAAGGCATCCAGTATTCTTATTCCTAGCCAGCCCAGAAATGCGCAAAGAAAAGATATTACCACTAATCTGACCGCCCAGAATAAAGCTAAAAGGTAAAATGGAACCAGTGGACCTACCTGCATTTTGCTCCTCCTTCAGTATTTAATAAGGAAAACTCTTCCCTGTTATTTAACCATTAGAACTTTTGAGGCTCTCATTTTTAAGTATACACCATAAGCCTTCCCCCGTCAATTACAGCCATCCAGCCAAAAGCTCCCTTTCAAAATCTAAAATTTCTGGTATCATAACCAAGAAAGAGGTTTTTGCAAATAATCAAGGATCCCATGTTCTGGAGAATAGTAGGAATAGTCAGTCTGGTAGGTGGAGCTATCGTATTTTATATCCTGGGTACTACACCCTTACCTTCCCCACCTCAAATATCGCCTCCCAAAAATTTAGAATTTACCATTTACCTTCTTTCCACAAGCTGGCTCATCTCTTCTGCCGGGGTAAAAATAGGCCTGATTCTTGAAAAGTCTTGGATGAAATTGAGCATCTTCAGTTGTATTTGTTTTATATTTCTCTTGATCAACATGGGACTTATGCAAGCTGCGTTGGTAAGACAGGTGCCGGTTCCAGAACCTCAGCCAAATTCTCTCTATCCATATAATCTGGTGGCTTGGTGGTTTGTAAGCTGGTTCTGGATAGACCTGCTGGTAATAATAACTAGCTGGATGAAAAAGAGATGGCGGTTGAAATAGAAGTAATTAGCCGGTCAGAAGAATGTGTTTTTCCTTGAGCATCTTGCTGATAGGTAGATGATAGGGGCATTTTTCTTCGCATTCTCCGCACTCGGTGCAAGCCTCAACATTGACCTTTTGTCTAGCATAGATATCCCGGCTCAATTCTCTTGCCTGAGGCACCTTCACTTTGTCCCCTAATTCTTGAATGAGATAAACGGGGATTCCCTCGGGACAAGGCATACAATACATGCATCTTCGGCAGAAGTTCTCCTCCAGAGGCTTACAAACCTTTTTTAACTTCTCGAGTTCTCTTTCTGATAGTGGAAGCGGAGCCTCGCCCACAATAGCGTTAGATTCAGCTTCCTTGGGTTGAATCATACCAGGGATCACCGTGGATACGCTTTGCGCAAGTATCCACCGCAAAGAAAGCTCCGGTTCAGTTATCACGCCACCGGCTAAAGGCTTCATACAGATTACTCCTACTTCCTGCTCCTTAGCAGCTCTCAGTAAAGCTCGCTCATCAGGACCGTCCTCAATAATATTAAAGGGCACCTGAGTTGTCTCAAAATCCTCATTCTTGATGGCCCTCAGTAACACATCGGGATTATGGCCAGTGATCCCGATGTGATTTATCTTACCCTCCTCTTTGGCTTTCTTGAGTCCCTGCAAGGAGCCATTTGGGCCGATCACTTGATCCAGCGTCTCTGAGTCGTTTACAAAATGAACCTGATAAAGGTCTATTACCTTTACTTGTAGTCTTCTCAGAGCAGCATCCACATCTTCAAGGGCCTGTTGAAAGCTACGACAGGGAGATTTGGTAGCCAAAAGGCACTCTTCTCTTCTTCCCTTGATCCCTTCACCAATCTTAACTTCACTGTCTCCATAACCCTGGGCAGTGTCGAAAAAGTTAATTTTGTGCTCCAAAGCCAACCCAACCAGTTCCCGAGCTTCCTTCCTCCCCAACTTCTGAATGGGGATCCCCCCAAAACCTATGACTGACACCTCAAGACCGGTCTTGCCCAATCTTCTGAGCTCCATTTTCCTCCCTCACCTAAATCTTTCCGTTTGATGACGATCCTCCAAACGATATTCAAAGAGAATTCTTCCCGCTTCGCAGCTCCAGGCACTTATAAAGCTGCTGAAACTTCCCAGAATTCACTTATTTACGATAGCTATCTTACCCACCGTGGTTGTACCCTTTTCATCAGTGACAAAAACAAGGTAAACCCCTCTGGCAACATTCTCTCCGGCTTCGTTAGTACCATCCCAAGTCGCCGTTTTAGACCCTTCCTGTAGAATTACCTCATCATTCTCCTCAAGGGTTCGCACCCGATTTCCCGCAATGTCAAAAATAGCGACCACGACTTGAGAGTCTAAAGAAAGATTGGTAATTCTGACCCCTTGGCCCGTCCCAGGATTAAAGGGGTTAGGATAGATCGTAATCGAACCACTTGCAGAAGTCTTCTCATTCAAAGAGATAATTTCCTTCACTTCATTATAAAGCGAATTATCGGCTCTAATGCCTATTCGATTTCCCCCTGGCCTCCAGGCATAGAAAGCTAATCCATTAGAAACCAGTTGATAGTCTTCAAATACTTCATACATTTCCTGAAGATGATGAGTTGGATTGAGATAGTCACTTTCATCACTATCGTAAAAAGCCTGAATAACAGGGATAACCGGATAGTCTCCCTCTTTGTGGGATAGAAATCGAGTAATACCTAAGTTCATATAGAGATTGACAGTTGCTTCACCTCCCTTCACGTAGGGATACATGGCAAAAAAAAGAAGATCGAAGGCCCTCTCCGTAAAATAGGACTGCCATTTCTCCTCAGAGTTACTGCCTCTAACTGCTATTGATACGGGCCTTGTGTCAAGACTCTTTACCAGGTTGTAGAACTCCTCCTGGCGGGATTTAGGGATTCTCTGTGAAGCTGGTTCATCGAGAATGTACCAGCTATACACAGCAGGGTGCGATTTCCATCTCTTAACTTGCCTTTCTATTTCAGCTCGGTTCAGGATATCCGTTTCCTTGTCATAGTAGGGCAAAGGAACAAAAACCTTGAATCCATATTGGTCGCAAAGTTCGAGGAAGTCTTCGATTACTTCATCGCTATGCCCCAGTAGACCATAGTCGAGCACGGCATTGAAATGAGCCTCCTGGGCAAGGTCAAAATCCCTATTCTCGTTAGTTTTTTCAGTAAATGCGTATGCCAGCTCAATTTTTTCACTGAGCCCGAGTGAGGAACCTGAAGAAACATCTTTTCCAAAAAACAACACACACAACGTAAGAAGGCTAGCAAGAAAGATAATCTTTTTCACCATTGTTTCTCTATTTTTGAAACCTCTTATCACCCATGTGTTGGTTTACTAGAAGGGGGCCATCTTCCGCAAGCTCTGCGGTGAATAG
>JBHIAL010000035.1:0-8823 GCA_046758525.1 bacterium | reverse complement strand
AGCGACGAGTTTCACGTCTTTCCCGAGACGAGAAGACGAGCAGAAACAATCCAAAGTCGATATACAGCGACGAAGGGGAAAAGTCCCGAGATATCCTTGACTTTAAAGTGGAAAACGCTACTATTTCAATGATGAAAAAGTATGAGTTTATTAATCATACAGCTGATTTAGGCATCAGAGTGTGGGGAGAATCGATTAAGGAGCTCTTCAAAAATGCTGCCTACAGTATGTTCGATACTATAGCGGATCTTAGTCGCGTGAAACCAAAAGAATTGATGAAGGTAGAAATCGAAAAGGAAGAGCTTGATGAATTATTAGCTGACTGGCTACGAAACCTGCTTTATAAGTTTAACGGAGACAGATACCTTCTGAAAGAGTTTAAGGTAGAAACAATAAACACTCAGGGTCTTAAAGCAAAAGTGAAAGGAGAAAAATTGGATTTATCCCGTCATCATCTAAAAAGGGAGATAAAAGCGGTTACCTATCATGGCCTTGAGGTTAAAAGGACTGACAGAGGGTGGGAGGCTCAGATAATATTCGATGTATAAAAATCAAAAAATGCCTGAAGAATTTAACATAAAGAAGATTGATAACTATCGCTGGGAGATACCTAAATCTGAGGGAATGAGAGTGCCAGGTCTTCTTTACGCTGATGAGAAGATGCTCAAAGTTGTTCAAAAAGACCGTACTCCTCTGCAGGTCAAGAATGTCGCCTACCTTCCCGGAATTATAAAATACTCTCTAGCAATGCCTGATATGCACTGGGGATACGGTTTCTGCATAGGAGGAGTGGCTGCAACTGACCCTGATGAGGGGGGAGTCATCTCTCCGGGAGGAATTGGCTACGATATCAACTGCCTCTCTGGAAAGAGTCTAATTCTACATTCCCTTGGCTACACTCTAAGAATTGAAGAATTTGAGAAATTATGGTTCGAAGAAAAGATAGACTGTTTTAACTTTAAAAGCGAAAAATTAACTTCTACTGCTATTATTAATTTCTTGAAGCGTACTCCCCAAAATAGAGTCTATAAAGTAACTACAAAAACTGGCCAGAACATTATAGCCACCGAAGATCATCCCTTTTATACCAGGGATGGAATGATTCCTTTGAAAAAGCTAAGGACAGGAAATGAAGTAGCTATATATCCATTTGAAGGAGTCCCATACAAAAAACCTGGCTATGAAGTTATTGTCAGCGAAAAACAGATAAAAGAGTTTCTCTTAAAAATGGGTAAAGATTCTCGTGGCCAAGGCTTAGAGCAGATTATTTCTCACCTGAAGAAAAGAAAACTCCTGCCTCTACGCTATGATTCGCCTCAACTCCCCTATTTACTGAAGATAATGGGATATGTGTTTGGAGATGGTAATATTCACTTTGTAAAAAAGAAGGGGAAAGGCGTCACCTCTTTCTATGGTAAACCTGGGGATCTTGAGGAAATAAAAAAAGATGTTTCTTCTATCGGATACAATTGCTCTCGTGTATATTTTAGAAAAAGAGATCATAAGATAAATACCTCTTATGCAAAGTATGAGTTTACCAATGAGGAGACCCACTGTAAAGTTGTCTCAAGTAGTTTTGCTATCCTTTTAATTAGCTTGGGCGTCCCGCTGGGCAGAAAGACAACTCAGGATTACTCTCTTCCCAATTGGCTCTTTAAGGCTCCCCTCTGGCAAAAAAGACTCTTCTTAGCTGGTTTCTTTGGGGCGGAACTATCCACTCCAAAGACTATGCTCAATCATGATTATAATTTCTATTGTCCCATTATTTCTATGAATAAAAAAGAAGGATTTTTGGAAAGTGGAAGAGAATTTTTACAGGAAATTTCCTCCCTATTAGCTGAATTTAGCGTAAAAGCTCAAAAAATTAGCCAAAGAACTGAATATGTGAATAAGCAAGGGGAAATATCTTATCGCCTCCGATTGAGTCTCTGTGACCAAGCAGAAAGTATGATTAATCTCTACAGCAAGGTTAGCTTTGAATATAACAAAAAACGACGTTTCTTTGCGAATGCAGCTGTACAATTCTTAAAGCTTAAACAGTTGATTATAGAAAACAGAAAAGAGGTATCTGCACAAGCTATAGAATTAAGAAGAAAAAGGGGGGTAGGAGCCAAGGCTATTTACAGACAAATTAATTCCCCCTATGCTAACTTGCGTTTTGTCCAACGCTCCATCTATGAAGGAAGAAAAACGTGTCCAAGAGTAAGTTCCAATTCTCTCTCTTTTAGTGAATTTTTAGAGAAATACACTGAAGGATTAGGACATTCCGGAATGGTATGGGACGAAATAATAAGTAAAGAAACAGTGGACTTTAGTAATTATGTTTACGATTTCACCGTCGAACATCCTCATCATAATTTCATCGCTAATAACTTCGTGGTTTCTAATTGTGGAGTACGATTAGTGAAGACCAACCTCACCCTCTCTGACGTACGAGGTAAGATACGTAATCTATTGGCAGCTTTGTTTAATAATATCCCCTGTGGTGTAGGTTCTACCTCCTCTCTCAGACTTCCTTTTCATGAGTTAAGAGAGGTTTTGAAAGAAGGAGCAAAGTGGGCCGTAAAACGAGGCTATGGCTCAAATGATGATTTAGAGCGAACTGAGGACTACGGAAGAATGGAAGGAGCAGATCCAGAAAAGGTTAGCCAGCAGGCTCTGAAAAGAGGAAAGAACCAGCTTGGAACCTTGGGTTCAGGTAACCATTTCCTGGAGATAGATCTAGTAGAGGAGATTTTTCTTCCCCAGGTAGCTGAGGTTTTTGGTCTAGCCCGGAATCAAATTGTAGTGGCCATCCATTGTGGATCTCGCGGCTTGGGCTATCAGGTTTGCGATGATTATCTAGCCAGGATGCGCCATGCAGTTGATAAGTACCACATTTCTCTTCCCGATCGCCAGCTCTCCTGTGCTCCACTCACCTCTCCTGAGGGTAAAGACTACTTCGCTGGAATGGCGGCTGCGGCTAACTATGCCTGGGCTAACCGGCAGGTAATAATGCACTGGACCAGAGAAGTTTTTCAGAGGGTTCTTAACCTTTCACCGCGAGATTTAGGGATGGATTTAATTTATGACGTCTGCCACAACATCGGTAAGTTTGAAGACCATCTGGTAGATGGAGAAAGAAGAAGAATTTTCGTTCATCGGAAGGGAGCCACCCGGGCCTTCCCTGCCCATCACCCACTCCTGCCTTCTGTTTATCAGTCAGTAGGGCAACCAGTATTAGTTCCAGGGGATATGGGGACTAACTCTTATGTAATGGTAGGAACTCCCCGGGCTATGGAAGAAAGCTGGGGAAGCACCTGTCATGGAGCAGGAAGGGTGATGTCTCGCTCAAAAGCAAAAAAAGCTGCTCGAGGAAGAGCCTTAGAAAGAGAGTTAGGCGATAAAGGAATCCTGGTAATGGCAAAAGGCCGAGAAACTATAGCTGAAGAAATGCCCGAGTCCTATAAAGATGTTGATCATGTAGTTGAGATAGTGGAGAAAGCTAACCTTTCCAGAAAAGTGGCTAAATTACGTCCTCTGGGAGTAATTAAAGGATGAGTTAGGAATGCTTGAGCAGTTTATACTCAATAGAATCCAGGAGAGCCTCCCAACTTGCTTCGATGATATTAGGGGATACTCCCACTGTAGACCACCTATCTTCCCCATCGGAGGATTCGATTAAAACCCTGGTTTTGGCCCGGGTGCCTGCTTTCGTATCCAGAATTCTCACCTTATAATCAGCCAAGTGCATCTGGTGAAGATGAGGATAGTTTTGTTCTAGAGCCTTTCGCAGAGCATTATCTAGAGCATTAACCGGTCCATTTCCCTCAGCCACTGTATGCATAAGTTTTCCTTTTACTCTCAGTTTTACTGTGGCCTCGGAGATCAATTTACCATCATCTCTTTTTTCCACCGTTACCCTGAATCCTTCCAGATCAAAAAGCTTCTTATAACTGCCGCTGGCCTTCTTGACCAAAAGTTCAAAAGACCCTTCCGCTCCTTCAAATTCATAACCCTGATTCTCCAATTCTTTGATACGATCGATGATCCTTTTGCTAAAGGACCCTTTCTCTTCCCATCCTAACTTTTTTTCCTTCAGTTTATAAATAATGTTGCTCTTTCCTGCTAGTTCGCTAATCAGTACCCTTCTTTTATTACCCACCAATGTGGGATCTATATGTTCGTATGTTTTTTTGTCTCTCGAGATAGCACTAACATGCATCCCACCTTTATGAGTGAAGACTGATTTACCTACATAAGGCTGATGATCATTGGGAATAAGATTAGCTAACTCACTAACAAAATGGGAGATATGGGTCAGTAATTTTAGTTTCTCCCCCGGAATACAATCAATCCCTAGTTTCAATTTTAAATTGGGTATAACTAAACAGAGATCAGCATTTCCACATCTTTCTCCATAACCATTTATAGTTCCCTGGATATGGGCTATCCCCAATCTAGCAGCAATAATGGAATTTGCTACTCCCATCCCAGCATCATTATGAGCATGCATTCCCAGAAGGAAATCTATCTCTTTTTGTACTTCTTTAATAATCTTCTCTATCTCGTGCGGCATGGAACCCCCATTTGTATCACAAAGAACAAGGCAATCTGCTCCTGCTGCTTGAGCTACTTTAAGGGTTTTTAGAGCATATTGAGGATTATCCTTGTATCCGTCAAAAAAATGTTCGGCATCAAAGATTACTTCTTTACCCTTTCTTTTGAAGAAGTTGACCGAATCCTCTATCATACGCAGATTCTCTTCTTTATTGGTCCTCAGTGCCTTTTCTACATGAAGAATCCAACTCTTACCAAAGAGAGTAACCACATCTGTTTCTGCCTCCATCAAGGCACAAATGTTGGGATCTTCCTCTACTCTTTTATCTTTTCTTCTGGTACTCCCAAAAGCACTCAACTTAGCTTTTTTCAAAGAAGTTTTTTTTATCTTTTCAAAGAACTCTATATCCTTGGGATTAGAGCCTGGGTTGCCTCCTTCAATATAATCTAATCCCAGTTTATCCAGTTCTTGAGCAATCTCTACCTTGTTCAACAAGGAAAAGGAGACTCCTTCTGCCTGTGTTCCATCCCGCAGGGTGGTATCGTAAATCTTGACTTTCATTCTGGGCATCTTTTTTTCTGTCTCATCCGGTTCTTTATATACTTCTCCAATCCTCCTTGTGTGATCAATTCCTGCAGGAATGGAGGAAAGGGAGTTATAGAATAACTTTCCTTTTTGGCTAAGTTTTGAATTTTCCCCTCCACAGTATCTACACTAATCCTATCATTATCTCCTATTCCTTGAGCCGCTTTACGGCATTCTACAATAGGAAGGCCTATATTGAGGGCATTACGAAAAAAAATCCTAGCAAATGAGGCAGCAATTATGAAGCTCACCCCTGCTCCTTTTAACGCTATAGGAGCGTGTTCTCTTGAAGATCCACAGCCAAAATTTTTCCCCGCCACCAAAATCTTCCTTTCTTTAACTTTTCTTAAAAAATCCTTATCTATAGGTTCCATACAATGTTTGGCTAACTCTTTAGGGTCGGTGATGTTAAGATAAGGAGCAGGGATAATCTCATCGGTATTAATGTTGTCCCCGTATTTCAATGCTCTACCTTCTATCTTCATTCTCTATGATCTCTTCTATCCTTTCCATTACTTCAAGAGGGGTTGGCACTCCGCCTCCTAATCTTCCATAAAAATGTACCGGAATTCTCCCTTCCACAGCTAATTTAACATCTTCCAGCATTTGTCCTTCGCTCATCTCCACCACAAAAACGAACCTAACTCTGTCGGTTAGCTTCCTAATGGGACCATAAGGAAAAGGCCATAGGGTAACCGGTCTAAGAAGACCTGCTTTTATTCCCTTTTTTCTAAGTCTAGTTACAACCTCAGAGGCAAGACGAGCCATACTTCCATAGGATACTAAAAGAAGCTCCGCATCATCCGTTTGTATGGATTCATACTTGACTTCGAGTCGGCGTATCTGGGCATACTTTTCTTGAAGTTTCTTGTTATGTTCCTCCAGAACTCCTTCCTCCAAGAATAAAGACCTTATTATGTTGGGGGGTCTTCCCTTACCTTCCCCGACTATCCAATTTTTCTTCTTTACTCCTTTATTTTCTCCTCTGAACTGCACCCCTTCCATCATTTGCCCTAGAATGGCATCGGCAAGAATCATGACCGGATTTCTATATTTATCAGCTAGTTCGAAAGCAAGATAGACTAGGTCAACCATTTCTTGAACAGAATTAGGAGCTAGAACAATGAGATGATAGTCTCCATGGCCACCCCCGCGGGTTGCCTGAAAGTAATCTGACTGTGAAGGAGCTATATTACCCAATCCTGGGCCTCCCCGCATTACATTAACAATTACTGCGGGAAGCTCTGCTCCAGCTAGATAGGACAAGCCCTCCTGCTTTAAACTAATTCCTGGCCCGGAGGAGGAGGTCATGGCTCTTGCTCCCGCCGCAGCCGCTCCATAGACCATGTTGATAGCAGCTAGCTCACTTTCTGCCTGTAAAAATACTCCTCCTGCTTCTCTCATTCTCCTGGCCATATAGGCAGGTATTTCTGATTGAGGAGTAATGGGATAGCCAAAATAGCAACGACATCCAGCCCTGAGAGCCCCCTCAGCCAAGGCCTCATTACCGGAAAGCAATACCTTCTCAGATCTCTCTATCTTGCACCTACCCATCTAAGGATATCCTGATAGGTTATAAGCAGAATTAAGGCAATAAGGATAATAAAGCCTATATAATGGACTAATTCTTCCTTCTCTAAGTCGAGAGCTTTGCCTCTAATTCCCTCCACAGCCAGAAACAGAAGTCTTCCTCCATCTAGAGCCGGGATGGGAAACAGATTAAATAATCCCAGATTAATGCTCAAGAGAGCAGCGAGGGAAAAAAGAGGAGTCAGTCCCATTTTGACACTTTGCCTTATAATTCCTGCAATACCCACCGGTCCGGTAAATTGGGCGGGAACTTTACCCGTGATCATTCCTCCCAAGGCAGTTAGGATAAGTTTGGTTATAAGGAACGTCCTCTGTGTGCCTTCAGCCAAAGCAACTAGAGGGCTATACCGGGTAAAGACTATGGGCGGAGAAATGCCGATTATTTTCTTGTCCAGCTCCGGATCGAAAATAGGTCTTACCTGAATGAAGAAAACTCTCTTTTCCCTTTGAACCTCTAATTTAAGAACTGTCTTGCCACTATCCCTTATAGCAAGTGCCATCTCTTCCCATCCTTTCACTTTTTGTCCATTAATCTTTAAAATCTTATCTCCGGGTAAAAGAGAAGCCAATGCTGCGGGTGAATCTTTTTTAACTTCCCCAACAATTGCTTCCTTCAAATCAGGAGTTTGAAAACCCATCATAAAGACGAGTGAAAACAAAATGATAGCTACGAGATAATTCATCACCGAACCGGCACTCAACACCAAGATCCTATTCTTTAAGGGCTTACGATAGAAACCATTTTCTAAATCTCTTTCTCCCGGCTCCATTCCTGCTATCTTTACGTAGCCTCCCAGGGGAAGGACTGAGATAGAATATTCAGTCTCACCTTTTTTAAACCCCCATAATTTAGGGCCTAAACCAAAGGAGAATCTATGAACCTTCATCCCACACCTTTTTGCTGCCCAAAAATGTCCCAATTCATGCGGGATAATTAAAAGAAGAAAGACTCCTAATATAAGTGCAGCCGTCACAATCATGAAAAATTTCCCAGTGTTATTAAGTATTTGACATAGTGATAGAACAAAGGAACGGTGAAAAAAAGGCTATCAAACCTGTCTAAGATCCCTCCGTGACCGGGAAGAATTCTACCAAAATCCTTTAGCCCTAACTCGCGCTTTAACATGGATTCAAAAAGATCTCCTATCTGTCCGAATGTCCCTATCATGGTCCCTAAAGCTAAAGTGTGAAAAAGGGAGAAAGAAAGCCATAATCGGGAGATAAACATGGCAATGCAGCTCGCTACTACTGCCCCGATAAAGCCCTCTACGGATTTGTAAGGACTCAGCCGGACCCATAGTTTATGTTGACCCCACCTTTTGCCTATAAGATAGGCTCCTGTATCGCCCAGCCAGGTAGCAAAGAAAACAGTTATTACCAGTCTCGCTCCTGAGGTCTCGCCTCTCAAGATTAACACATAGCTAAATAGAAAGCATACATAGAAAATCCCCCCCAGCGTTAGAGCAACATTGGTAAAAGCATCCTTTATCTCGAATTTTAAAAATTGCCTCGTAAAGAGGTAGAAGATGATCAAAATGAGAACCGGGGATAGATTTTTTTCTCCCCAGATATAGACGGAAACCGGGACAAGCACGCCTAATGAGATGCCCTCAATTAAAAAAGGCTCTTGTCCCTTTTTTTTTATTCCCTGATAGAACTCAAACAATGCCACTGCACTGATGAGACAAACCAACCCCAACAGTACTATTCCACCCCACCATATGATGAAAATAAGGGGGGGAATAAAAATACCAGCAACAATTGTCCGCTTCAGCCACACCTTAATCTTCTCTTATTCCTCCAAACCTCCTTTCCCGGTGGGCATAATCTTTAAGGGCTTCCATGAATTCTTTTTTCCCAAAATCCGGCCAGAAAATAGGAGTGATCCAAAGCTCGGTATAGGCGATTTGCCACAAAAGAAAGTTACTTACCCGATACTCACCACCGGTCCTGATTAGAAGATCAGGATAGGGTAAATCATCGGTATACAGATATCGCTTAAAAAGACCTACGTCTATATCCTCGAGAGAGAGACCTCCCTTTTTAACCTCCTGAGCTATTCTCTTAGCCGCATCCAGGATCTCCTCCTGTCCTCCATAGTTCAGGGC
>JBHIAL010000034.1:0-8938 GCA_046758525.1 bacterium | reverse complement strand
AAGGGCTGATGCTGAAGCCACCAGAATTTATGCCCAGTCCTATGAGCAAGACCCTGACTTTTACAACTTTTTAAAGACTCTGGAAACCTACCGGGAAACCCTTCCCAAAAAAACGCTTATCGTAGTCCCCTTAGGCTCAAAGTTTTTTAAGTATCTTACTCCTGAAGAGGTTTCGAAAAAACCTTTAGCTAGTCATCTAGATAAGTAGGAAAGATTTCTCATTCCTTTAATAACTTCTGACTAAAGGAATCAAAATGAAGGAAGGCTAACATGTCTAAGCAGAAAGAATTCATCTACAAGGTTAGACGAGATCTTCCCGGTCGTCGAAGATACTTAGGTTCGGATGATCCTGTCATCGAGGCTATAAGAGCGAGCAGGAAAATATTAGGTTTAATTCCCCCCTCAAGAGGGAAAATTCTGAAGGAAGTAGAAGATAGGAAAAACAAAATTCTAAAGAAATATTCAATAAAACTAAAAAGGGATCCCCTTACCGGCCAGCAACTGATAGTCCGAGCTAGAAATAAAGAAAAAGCAGATAGAAGGATAAATAGGTTTACCCACGAAATCAATGAAGCATTATACAGAAAATACGGTGTAAAAGACCTCTCGTGTGAATATAGTGCACCTCGACCTAAAAATAAGCTCTAACGAATTCATTTTTATCAGATAAATAATAAGGCAAAACATAATTTTGTTTACCTTGGAAAAGTAATAGAAGAACTAGAAAAAGATTACCAGTTTCAAAAGGGTAATCCTCTCTACGAATTAAGGGGAAGTAGAGAGCCAAGGTAATCTTAAACAAATTATGCCAGGATTTGCCAAAATTAAGAATTTGGGAAGAAAGCTTAAAGAGAAATTTTAATAAAACAAAGGAGGGGACATGCCAGTAAAAAAGGGAGATGAGGTAAAACTACATCTTAGTGGCAAACTAAAAAATGGAAAAGTCTTTGCGACTACTGAAGGTAAGAAACCTGTAAAGTTTACAGTAGGAGCTGGTGAGATTCTAGCTGGGATTGATGAGGCGGTTATAGGTATGGAGAAAAACGAGGAAAAGGAGATTACACTTCCTCCAGAGAAGGCATTCGGAGAAAGGAAAGAAGAGTTAGTCATGAAGGTTGCCAAAAATAAGTTAAAAGGAAAGAAGGTGGAAGTAGGGCAAAGGATATCCGTACAAAGTCAGAAAGGGCGAACGATGTCAGCCCAAGTTATGAAGATAGGAGAGGATAAGATAACTTTGGATCTAAACTATCCTTTAGCTGGTAAAGAACTTACGTTTAAGATTAAAGTTGTGGAATAATAGTTTGGTTTCTCTGTCATGGAAGAAGTTTCGAAGGGATGAACTATGGATAAATCAACTCTTCTGTTTAAGGTTTTACAACACCTGGATATGAAATTAATAAAGGAACTGGAAAGGATGGCAAAAAGAAAGAAGGTAACTGTTACATCTCTTATTAGAATGGCGCTTATAGAGGTGGCTTGAGGAGAGAGAAGTCGAAGAAAGAATGAGGGAGGACTAGCATGAAATCACTAAAAGAATAAGCCCGGGAGAGGAGGTATTAAATCTATGAAGATCTGCATAACACACTATGCGTTCTATCCCACAACGGGAGGGGTAGAATCTCATCTGTTGGATCTATGTACTGAACTGGCCAGAAAAGGCCATGAAGTACACGCATTGGTTGGTTCAGATGAAGCAAGTCCGAGTGAAAAGAAACTTCAGGGATTCACTATACATCGCAGGAAGCTAATGAATTCAGAACTCGTACGAGATCTAAAAAATCGACACGGATTTGAGGAGGATAAGGTTTGGCCAGCCCTACAGACTAAAATCAAAAAGTTGTACGAGGATTTTATCCAGCGCCGCGACCTGGATCTTATTCATGCTCACAACTTCCATCACTTTCTCCCTGAATATGGCCTGGCCCTTACTGAACTTCATGAGCAGGGAATATCTACATTTCTCACTGTTCATGAAGTTTGGAGTGAGTTCATCTGCGAGGACTTGCTCCAGCAAACCAAATGGAACAAAGTGATAACGGTAAGTAGACATGTAGAGGAAGGAATACGTGAACAGGCTCCCCATTTAGACAATTTAAGACTCATCTATCATGGGATAGATACGGAGCTCTTTTCGCCACAAAAAAGCCCGAGTAAAGAGGCCGAAAAGTTGAGTCTGACTGATAAGCCAGTAGTTATCCATCCTGCCCGAATGCTTCCTTGGAAGGGAGTGATTTACAGCGTGGAGGCCATGGAGATCTTGCAGGATTCTTTGCCGGAGGCCGTTCTCATCATTACCGACACGGATAACATCGTGGACTGGAACGGGGAGCTGGGAGATTATAAAAAAAGAGTGCTTGAGAGGATAAAAGATAAGGGGCTTGAGGACAACATCATTACCCAGTCCTTCAACTATCCAGACCTTCCAGGTATTTACAATTGCTGCGATGTCGTCATCTATCCCACCATTGGCGAGGAACCTTTTGGTCTGGTACCCTTGGAAGGTATGGCTTGTGGTAAGCCTGTAGTGGTAACCAAAAGCGGTGGATTAGTGGAGTCGGTAATTGATAGAAAGACTGGTTTTGTCATTGAGAAAAGAGATCCAAAGACATTAGCCGAAAAAATAGAGTTATTGCTAAAAGATAAAAAACTTGCGCGTCAGATGCGGAAAGCAGGAAGAAGACATGTCGTGGAAAACTTCAGCTGTCAGAGGATGACTCAAGAGCTGATTGAGCTCTATGAGGAAGCCTTGGCTGAGAATTAAGTCTCAATGAAACATATCTCATGCAGCTTTGGTTTTTTCTGAGGAAGCATTTGTTCTGTCAGGGGAAATTGCTGGTTGTGACAGCTTCGATAAGAGCCGGCTCGCTCTATTAAAGGTGCAATTTTTGGGCTTAAATTTCTGAAAACTCAATAATGGAAAGGTCAGGAAAGATTTGGATTTAAGAGATATGAAGGCGGGAAATAAGTTTGAACAAATGAGAGTTGCCGAAGTTTTTCGGCACGGAGAGAAGCATATTTTTGACTTCTGGCCAGAGCTTCCAACGAGGCAGCCAACTCATCTTTTGTCGCAGGTTTCTAAGATTAATTAAAGAGACGCGTCACTTCTTTGAGAACCATAATTCCTTCGGCTTAAGCGGAAAAGATATCATCTTCTTCAGACAGGCTAGTCTTCCCGTGGTGGAGAGGAATGAACGACTCATCTTAGAAAAAAGGACAGTATTGCATGAGTCCGAATGGACACGGTGAAGTTATCTCAGCCCTTAAGCTTGAGTCGGTACTGGATGACATTGTTAACTACCTAGTCTAACAAAGGTTGTAGGAGGTACACTATGATATCTAGCAACAGAATAAGACAACTGGAGTACTATGAGGAATTATATAAATTGAGAAGAAGTTTTAGATCCTTGGAGGCGATACGCCACCAAGCAGCGATAGAGAATTTTTACGATTTCAGTCAAACATATAATAAGCGGGTTTTAGAAATTGGATTTGGAAGCGGACAGCTGTTGGTAAGGATAGCTGGAAAAGGAGGGAGATGCACAGGAATGGAAATAAGTAGGAATGCTATTCTTTCTTTCAAAAAGAGATTTTCTCAAGGAGTGAATCTTGTCTTAGGGGCTTTACCTAATCTCCCTTTTCGCTCGATCAAATTTGATTTGGTCGTTGTTTCTCATGTTCTTGAACATGTTCAAGATGATCGAAAGTCTTTCAAAGAGATTTCCCGTGTTTTGAAACCCGGGGGAAGGTTTATCCTCTACGTTCCTACCGGATTCGCAGATCACCCTTTGCATTTAAGAGATTACCCTAAGGGAAGAATAATGGAATTCTGTGAATCCTATGGTTTAACGGTTCGAAAAGTCTCTCAGGAATGTTCCTTTTTATTGAAATCCTTGACAGAGTTAAGGAAAAAGATTGAGGTGGTTCTGCGCCAACAAATAGAGAAACCTTCTAGAAAAAATACTAGGACAAAATCATTGTCAGGCAGATTTTGCCTCCCTTTCCTCCAGCTTGTACTTGTTCTCTCAAAAATAGATTCTCTAGTAGCTAAGGTAACTAATTCAACCAATGAGTCACTTTACTTAATAGAGAAAGTCGGAGTAACTTAAGGAGATATTTATTTTCTGGACAGGAGGTTCCTTCAATAGCTGAATTTGACTTTTTACCTACTGTTATGGATAATATAGAGATGTCCAGAGGCTAAAATATTCTAAGGGGGGGTGTATTATAAGCTAAGAACGATGAAAATAGACGAATGGATTGAGACCAATACTTATCACCATTCTTCTTTTTCTAACATCAGTCGGTTGGTTGAGCTGAAGAAAAAGAAGAATCTTACCATTAGCTTAGCTTTTCCGACATTGAATGAGGAGGAGACGATCGCCGAAGAAATCAACGTGATAAAGGAAATGCTACAAATGGAGCATCCTTTGTTAGACGAGATTGTGGTCATGGATAGCGGTTCCACTGATAGAACCAGGGAATTAGCCCGGGAGGCCGGAGCTAAGGTTTATCTGGCCGATGGTTGCCTTCCAGAGTTTGGAAGTATCAGAGGCAAAGGGGAAAACCTTTGGAAAAGTCTTTATGTTCTGGAAGGGGACATCATCGCCTGGATAGATGCCGACATTAAGAATATTCATCCCAAATTTGTCTATGGGACGGTGGGACCACTTTTAGAATACGATCATCTTAAATACGCCAAGGCCTTCTATGAGAGACCTTTGGTGCTCGAAGAGAAAATGAGGCCTTCAGGTGGAGGGAGAGTTACCGAAATCTTAGTAAGGCCTCTTTTAGCTAATTTTTATCCAGAACTATGCGGTTTTATGCAGCCCTTATCAGGTGAGTATGCCGGCAGAAGAGAGATTCTGGAGGCGGTTCCTTTCCGGGTTGGCTATGGAGTAGAAATAGGTCTACTTATAGACATTTATGAAAAATGTGGACTGAAAGGTTTGGCACAGGTAGACCTAGATAAAAGAGTTCACAAACACCAGAGGTTAGCTGCTCTGGGTAGGATGTCGTTTGCCATTCTGCACACCTTTTTCACCAGACTGCAGGAGCAGGATCTTGTGACTTTCAAAAAAGTAATCTCTAATGAGTTTGAGTTGGTCAAGAGACGAGGAGAAGATATCTTTTTGAAAAAGGAAAGATTTACCCTCATCGAAAGGCCTCCTATGATTACTGTGGAGCAATATCGACGCAAAAGGAGAAATATTGAAGAGAGTAATTTTAGTGCGGCACGGCGAAACAGACTGGAACCGAGAAGATAGGATCCAAGGGGGAGTTGATATCCTTTTAAATGAGCGGGGAAAGGAGCAGGCAAGAGATATTGCCTCAAGACTGGCCCATACAGTCATTCATTATATTTATTCCAGTAGGCTTTCCCGCGCTCTTGATACTGCTATTGAGATAGCTAAGCTTCATAAATTGGAAGTCCTGACTGACAGCAGGCTGGATGAGCTTAGACAGGGGAAATGGGAGGGAATGAAGACCTCAGAAGCGAGGAGATTATATCCGGATCTTTACTCAAGATGGGAAGAAGATCCTACTTCAGTTGTACCTCCAAGAGGGGAGAGTGTGAGGGAAGCATTCCAAAGAGCGAGGGATTTCTGGACTGAAAATATTCTCCCCAGAGAGGGAACAGGAGTAATAGTCGCCCATAAAGTTATCAATGCCTTAATAAAATTAATCTTGAAGAATAACAGTCGCCTGAATCTGCTATGGGGAAAGCTGCCCGAGAATGCCCAAATTGAAAGGTTTTCCTTATGATTTCCAGAAAAACAGTAGCCATCCTGCACTACTCTTATCCTCCGGTGATAGGAGGAGTGGAGTCTATCACAAAGGGACATGCTGAAATTCTGGCTAAGAATAGGTGCAGAATAAAGATCATCACTGCCAAAGGCGAAACTAGACACAAGAGTATCCAAATAGACCTAATCCCTGAAATTGGATCTGGCTGGCCCGAGAATAAAGTCGTAGCAGAAGAGCTGAAGCAAGGTATCGTTTCAGAGCATTTCCAGAGATTAAGGAGGATTATTTATCCTAAGATTAAGCATTCCCTGGAAGGGGTCAATATCTGCATGATACATAATGTCATGACTATGCATTTTAACCTTGTTTTAACCTCGGTTTTGGATGTGATTATCGATGAGCTTCACCACAAGATAAGGTTTTACCTCTGGTGTCATGACGCTACCCTGATTAACCCGGATTATGGTGTTGGAGACCTGGATCAGTATCCCTGGAACCTCTTAAGAAAGTTTAACCAAAATGCTACTTACATTGCCATCTCGCAGTGGAGAAAAAAGCAGCTTTCCGAGTTATTTGGTGTCTCGGAGAATCTAATTAGAGTCATTCCCGATGGTATAGATATAAAATCATTCTTGAGAATCTCGGATCCTGTATGGAAAATGGCTTGCGACAAGAGGGTTTTTGATGACGATCTGGTTATGCTCTTTCCTTCCAGAATTGTCAAGAGGAAAAATTATGAGTTAGCCATCAAGATAACGAAAGAGCTGGCTGCCTCAGGCAAAAAATGTAAACTGATAATGACTGCCCCCTCCGATCCCCATAATCCCACCTCAAAGAAATATTACCATTACTTGCACGATCTGGTAGAAAAAATGGAGCTTAAGGATAACGTTCTTTTCATTAGCGACTTGAAGAACAAGTATGGATTAGAGATTGGCTATCGAGAGCTACAGGATCTTTACCGGATCTCTGATCTATTACTGATTACTTCTTCTCAGGAGGGCTTCGGAATTCCACTTTTAGAGGCAGCAGCAATGAAGTTACCCATTGCCTGTAGCGACATACCGCCGCTATCAGAAATTGCCAAAGATAAGGTCTTGCTTTTTAAACTGGATGATGAGCCTTCTCATATTGCCAAACAAATAATAGAGTCTCTCAATACTCAGCCAACTTACCTTATGTTTAGACGGGCGGTATCCAAGTTTTCCTGGGAGGCTATTTACCGGGATTATCTGAAAGGCCTGATTAGCTAGCTTTTTGTCTATTCCTCTTCAAAGAGGATCCCTTCTTGGGAAGTTTCTCGGAAAGAGAAGGGTGGGGGATTTTCTTTGGGGAGAGGTTGTCTGGTGTCTTCTTTTGTCTTTTTTCCTGCCGCGGGTTCTTCATAAAAGTCTAATAGTTCAGAATGAGCCGCAATTAAAGATCTTAGCTTGGTAAGAAAGAGCTTTTTTTGTCCTTCTAGTTTGGCAATTTCCTCTTTTAGTCTGCCTAGTTTTTCCTCACTTTTCTCCAGACTTTTTTTGGCTTTTGATTCTGCCTCCTCGATGATTAGTTTAGCTCTTTCCTGGCTACTCTCGGTGATTAGTCCGGCACTTCTTTGGGCTGAGATCAGAGCTTCTTCCAGTCTTTCTTCTCTTGAATTATACTTTTCTAACTCTTTTTTTGCTTGATCTAGCTCTTCCAATAGGGCTTTATTTCTTTCCAGAAGCTCTTCATAATCTTTTTTTATCTTCCCTAAGAACCCATCTACCTCTCTTTGGTTATATCCTCTAAAGGAAAGCTCAAATTTCTTTTTCTCAATTTCAGAAGGATCTATGGCCATAGTTTTCTTCCTTACCTATCTTCTTAGCTGCCTCGCTCTTTCTGTGCCCCGAATTACCGCCTGAACAAGACAGTTCTTGAATCCTCCTTTTTCTAAAACTCTAAGTCCCTCACTAGTAGTACCTCCAGGAGAGACAACCGATCTTCGAAGCTCATCCAGAGAAATTTCACTTTTTTTAGCCATTTTTGCTGCTCCCAGGGTAGTCTGTATGGCTAGTCTCGAGGCTACTTCCTTGCTGAGTCCTACCTTTATTCCCCCTTCAACTAGCCCCTCAAGAAGGGTATAGATATAAGCCGGTCCACTTCCACTTAAGCCGGTTACTGCATCCTGGAGTTCCTCAGGAACTTCTATTATCTCCCCGGCTGCTCCCAGAATTTCCTTTACTATTCTAATATTCTCCTTATTTGTACCTCTGGAAGGGGAAATGGCTGATATTCCTTCCCCAATCAAAGCTGGCGAATTGGGCATAACTCGAACAACCGGGATCTCAAGGCTCAACTTTTGCCTAATATAGGAGGTGGTAATCCCGGCCACGATGGAAACTATTAGTTGAGAAGACCGAATTTTATTTTTTAAATTTTCTAGAACTTTAGAAATATCCTGCGGTTTGACAGCTATGAATATAATATCAACTCCTTTTATCATCGGTTTTATTTTGACCGAAGTATTAACCCCTCTTTCCGAAAAGGAAGAAAGCTTTTCCGGAATCTTGTCACAAACCCATAAACTCTTAGAAGGGACTAACCTCTTTTCTAGAATTAATCTAATAAAAGCTGATCCCATCCTACCCACTCCAATGAAGCCGATTTTCTCTTTTAGCATTCTAGTCGCCATCCTCAAATATAACTCTACCGAGTCTTAACATATTTGATCCTTCTTCCACAGCAACAGGAAAATCATCACTCATTCCCATAGAAAGCCATTCCATTTTCACTCCGGGGATTTCTTTAGCTTTTACCAATTCAAATAGTTCCTTCATTCTACGAAAGTAAGGTCGAGTTTTTTCTAGCTCTAGCATAGGAGCGATGGTCATAAGCCCTCGGATAGAGACTCCTTCAAGGGCAGAATTTCTCCTGATGAACTCCAGTACATCTTCTGGTGGCAATCCATACTTTTTAGGATCTTTGGCTACATTAACTTCTATGAGAACCCTCATTTTTTTGTTGGCCATTAGTGCTCTTCGGCTGATTTCCTCTATAAGGTGCTGGCTATCTACTGATTGAATAAGCCCGAATAGCTCTATGACCTGCTTAACTTTGTTTGTCTGCAGATGCCCAATAAAATGCCATTCCACTGCCTCAGTGTTGAGAAAGGCTATCTTTCTTTTGGCTTCTTGCAGTCTATTCTCTCCGATTATCTTGATTCCTGCCT
>JBHIAL010000033.1:0-9033 GCA_046758525.1 bacterium | reverse complement strand
AGAGGGATGAGTATGGTAACTTACATATCGTAAACTGGATAGATACCTCGCTCAAGGAAGAGGAAATTCCAGCACTAACGAGAGAAGAGGTTGAGATCTTAGCTAGTGCTTGTAGTACTAAATATAAGGCAGTAGTAAAGGCATTATTTGATTCGGGTGCCAGAATCGAGGAATTTTTGAATTTAACTATTGGCGATCTCAGCAAAAAGGATGATTACTACAAGAATTACTACAAGATTAGAATTAGGCATTCAAAAACAAAACCGAGGACAATTTCCATTCCTATGTGCACAGAGGAACTTGAGAATTGGTTGAGGATACATCCAGATAGAAAAAACTTGGGTGCTTATTTATTTCCAATAACTTATGGTGCCATTAGAATGGAGCTCAAAAGAAAGGGTAAGAAAATTCTTGGTAAAAATGTAACGCCGCATATACTAAGACTTGACTTTGACAGTCAAAGCCCAAAAATAGGCATCTCGATCACTGAAACCCGCATAAAATGGGGATTTAATTTTTAAAATTTGTAAATCATAATGCCACATTTAGTTGATTTGCTCCTTGATAGATAAAATAATTTTGTTATAATATTATTGCCATGTTTGTGAGGACAAAAACATTTGTAAACAAAGATGGGTCCAAAAGAGTATACCTCCAGATTGCCAAGAGCGTGTGGGAAAATGGCAAGCCTCACCAGAGAGTGATCTGCACTTTGGGTCGTCTCAAGGACCTTAAAAGAGGAGGCATAGATACCCTCATTAGGGGTCTTGGCAAGTTCACCGATAAGCTTCAGGTCATTGAGATAAGTAAAGATCTTTTAGCTAAAGACGATAAGGAGTACGGAGCACCACTTATCTTCTACAGACTCTTTAAGCTACTCAGCCTTGAGGAGATTCTGGAAAGCTGCCTTGCCTCTCATAATCATACCTTTAATGTGAAAGAAGCAATCTTTGCTATGGTCTTAAATAGGATTATCTCTGCTTCTAGTGAGCTCAGGGTATATGAGTGGCTGGATGATATACACCATCCAGCCTTTAAGATCCTCGAGCTTCAGCATCTTTACCGCTCCCTGGACTTTCTGGATGAGCACAAGGAAAAAATTGAAGAGGATTTATTTGAGCGGGTAAAGAACTTATTCAACTTAAAGCTTGATGTTGTCTTTTATGACACCACCAGCATCTATTTCGAAGGAGAGGGGCCAGAGAATCTTGCTACAAAAGGCTTTTCACGAGATAATCGTCATGATACTAACCAGGTTGTCATTGGTATCTTAATGACCGGTGAGGGTATTCCCGTAGGATGCGAGAGCTTTCCCGGAAACTTTCATGATGCCAAAACCCTCAAGGTAGCCTTGCGTAGTCTCTCCCGACGTTTTAAGATAAGAAGGATCATCTTTGTTGCCGACAGGGGTATGGTATCAGAGAAAAATCTTTCTCTCATTGAGGAAGAAGACTACGACTACATCGTAGGAGTTAAGATGAGGGGTCTTAAGAGAATAAGAGATTTTGTCTTATCCACCCCAAGCCGCTACAAGGATGTAGAGGATAACCTGAAGGTAAAAGAGGTTAAACTAAATAAGGGGCGCTATATCATCTGCTACAATCCTTTTGAGGCAGAAAAAGACAAAATGGACCGGGATGAGATCATCAAGAACCTACAGGAGAAAATCAAAACCGGCTCTCTTGGGAGAGTATTAACTGGAGATGCTAAAAGATTCTGCAAAATAGAAGCTAAGAAGATCATCATTGACAAGGAAAGGACACAGAAAGAAGCTCGCTACGATGGAAAGTATGTGCTGCAAACCAGTACTGACCTTTCTTCAGAGGAGGTAGCACGAGCCTACAAGAATCTCTGGATGATAGAGCATGCCTTCCGGGATATCAAGGATATCTTCAAGATAAGACCTATCTTTCACTGGACACCTTCCCGGGTTAGAGGACACATCTTCATCTGTTTTTTAGCTTTTCTTCTCACTGTATCCTTGCAGAAAAGGCTTTCTGAGATAGGCATCAAAGAAAGTGTCTGGAAAGTGATTAGGGACATCCAGAAGATAAGAGCTGTTAAGCTCTTTATCAAAGATAAAGCATATCTTGTGAGGACTGAACTTCAGGGTCTTGCCCACAGGGCATTTCGAGCTGTGGGTCTTCGAGTTCCTCCTCAAGTACAAGAGTTATAACTTCAGCTTTTTGTCAAAGAGCGAAAAGTCAAACCTAGTGGTACGCCTCATTTTCAATCGCCGAAATTATGATGAATAAAGGATCTTTATTTTGCAACTGTCAAAGTCAACATTTAGTTTCTCCCAATTGTATGGGGACTGGGTGTTTCCGTATAATGGGCAAAAATGTAGGAAAATGAATCAAATAGGTTAGTTTCTTTCTTTTCGTTTCTTTCTTTAAGCGGATTTTATAGATGGAAGAGTTTTTGCTTTGGCAACACCTATTCCCTATAAATAATTGTCTCTCAAAGGCACATCACCAGGATAAGAAAAGAGCATATGAGGCACATTCCTCCATGCCACAGATACTTGCTCTTCTCATTTCTTGACTTTCTAGGTTCCTCAAAGATTAGGGAACCAGAGTTCGGATAGCTATTCTGTGTCACTAAGGTGACTTAGAGAAGATTGATTTCCAAAGATCAAAGCTCAGGGGTTTGACAACTTATAGAGAAGATCAAACCTTGAGTAGTAATTTATGGAGAAAAGCCATCTAATGCTAAAAATTGAGAAGTTTTTGGAAAGGGAAAATAGAGATAAAGAAATTAAACAACAGGATATTTGCCATATTCTCTTACTGCTTCATACATTGCTAGAATATTCTCCACAGGAACATCGGGCTGGATATTGTGTACCTGGGCAAAGACAAAGCCTCCCCCAGAGGCAAAATCTCTAATTCTTTTTTTTACCTCTTTCTTCACCTCTTCTGGAGTTCCATAAGGAAGAATTTTTTGGGCATCACATCCCCCACCCCAGAAGGCTACTTTACGTCCAAATTCTCGTTTTAGTTTTTTAGAGTCCATATTAGCAGCAGAGACTTGAACAGGATTTATAATATCTATACCAGCATCGATAAAATCAGATAAAAACTCATATATAGAACCACAACTATGAACAAAGATAAAGGCATCTGAATTACTCTTGAGGAATTTCCACAATCTTTCCTGACGAGGCTTAATTATTTCACGATAAAGATCAGGATTTATAACTGGCCCCTGTTGAGTTCCAATATCTTCTCCTCCTACCATAATTATCTGAATATGATTCTTCGCTGCATCCAGATATCTTTTTGCATACTCAATGTTAGCTTTCACTAATCTATCGAGAAGAGCTTCCGCAAACTTCCGGTTAAACATTAAATCTTGCATAAATCTTTCAAACCCTCGTAGGCCATAGGCGGCTTCAAAAATGCTTCCTCCAAAGGTACCGAGAAGGGCAAAGTCTGAATTTTCATACCAGTACTCTGCTTCTTTTGAAAGAGCAATAAAAGGTTCCTTAGGCATATCCTTTGAAGGAATCCGGTAAAACGAGTAAGGAGCAGGCCAATCAAAGTCCTTGAGATCACCAATACTGGCATGAGCAAGCGGAGAGTAAACGGGGTCATAGTAAAGGCCACTTCGAGCCATTCTGCTAATTATCTTACCACGGAATTTTTGAGCCCATGATCCGTTAGGCAATTTAACTGGTCGCCAATCAACCGGAAAATAACAGGTGGAACCATCAGGTAGAACATCTTCTCTCCAACTCTCAGGAGAGAAAGTAATTGGATAAACATCGGCCCCAATTTTTCTAAGTACTCCAAGTTCCGGTTTAGCTAATTGTTGCCAAGGATCATATATTTTAGTTTTATCGGCCTTTATTCCCAGAGCCTTTTTGAGTCTGTTATAAGCAATAGCATGAATTCCAGTAGCTCCTGGAGTGCCTCCCAAATCAACTGGAACTCTATCTGGCTCCTCATATTTGAGAGATTTAAGAACTCTATCTCTGCTTGTCATAGAAATATCTCCTATCCTAATGGGATGGACATGTCTGTGCTTTAGTAGAAATTCAAGTAAAAACTAGTTCTTCTTGTGAATATTGCAAAGAATCTTGGAGTGATTTTGTAGCTCCTTCGAAAAGATGGGAAAAACTTCTTCTCAGACTTAAGAAAAAGGGATTGAATGAGGAAAAGCTGAAACTTGCTATCTCAGATGGCAATCCAGGGCTATTAGCAGCGCTTAGAAGCTGTTTGCCGGATGTCTCTATTCAACGCTGTACCGTTCACAAGCTAAGAAATATTGCCAATCACTGTCCCCGAGCTATTCACGCAAGTGTAGTAGCTGATGCCAAGAAGATAATTTATGCTACCAGCAAAAAAGAAGTCCTGGAGGAGTTTGCAAAGTAAAAAGAGTATTACCAGAACTTTGCTCCCAGAGCGGTTGCCTGTCTTGAGAAAGATCTTGATGATACCCTTAGGTTTATGAGTTTTAGATACAGGATGTCGGCATCTATTCGTACTACTAACCTTATCGAAAGGATATTCAGAGAATTCTGCAGGGGGTATTAAGGTAATGGATACATTCCCCACTGAGACGTTCTGTATCCGGATAATGTTCTGATTAGTTTAGCTAATCGATGAAGACTGGGAGGATAAGCCATTTAAGCACTTCTGATAAAAGTCCACACTTATCTTGACACAACCTCTTAACACTGCCAAAAGAGACTCAACGAGTTCTTTTATGTTAAGTTTTTCTGGCTCTTTAATGTTTTTAGCCTTTTCTATCCTGCAAAGAACCTCTTAAACTCTTATATTTCTCTCTTTTCAGAATGATAGAGGATATTATCACCAAAGCTAACTTTATTAGACCTATACTTTCCTAAATTTGACAAAGTTAGCAACAGCATTTTCATTAAATATAGGAGATTCTTAAGAATTTTTTTCAAAAAAGTCTCAAAGAACCCCCTTATCAAATTCACTTTAAACTTATCAACTCAGTTAAGTTATCTATAGATGTCTCTTCTTTTTTAAATTCTCCTACTTTTTTGCCGTGGCTTAAAACAACTATTTTATCGGCTATCGGGTAAACGTGATAAAGATTATGGGTTATAAAGATGCTAGATATGCCTTGGTCTTTTAGTTCTGTTACAAATCGAAGAATCCTCTTGGATTCCTTGACTGATAAATTATTAGTGGGTTCATCCAAGAGAAGAAGTTTAGTCTTAAAGTACAGAGCTCTAGCTATAGCGACACCCTGTCTTTGCCCACCTGAGAGTTCTTCTACTAGTGCTTCAGGAGATCTTAGATAGAGAGCCACTCCTTGTAAAGCTTTCATAGATTCCCCCGCCATCTTTTTTATATTTAGCCAGCCCATTGGTCCAAACCGAATTACCGGTTCCCTACCTATAAAGATGTTTCTCATAATATTCATCTTATTTACTAGGGCTGCTTCCTGATGGATAGTCTCAATCCCTAATTTTATGGCATCTTTAGGGGAAGAGAAATTTATTTTTTTGCTTTCCCACCTAATTTCTCCTTTATCTGGCGAGTAAACTCCGGATAAGATCTTTATTAAAGTGGATTTACCTGCTCCGTTGTCTCCAACCAAACCTACAATCTCATTGTGATCAGCACTTAAATTCACACCCTCCAGAGCACAAACTCGACCAAACGATTTATGAATATTGACCAATTTTACAAGAGGTGGTTTACCCATTTGTGAGTCACCTCATTTTGTGTACTTTTGCTTCGATGACTCTATTCAATGTCAAAGCTACAACTAGCACTATACCAACGAATACTCGGAACCAATATCCAGGAGCTCCTGCCAACACCAGACCATTATCTATAATGCGAATAAGAAAAGATCCTGTAACACTACCTATCACTGTTCCCACCCCTCCTGCTAACGAAGCTCCTCCGATAACAGAGCCAGCAATAGCATCAAGTTCTAGTCCTACTCCTGCTGAGGGTAAGAATGCCTCAAGACGATAGGCCTGAATAAGGCCACTAAGACCTGCTAGAAAGGAGGCAATTACAAAATTCACTGCCTTAACTATGTCTGGATTAACACCCAGCGATCTTGCTCCACTCGGGTTGCCTCCCACAGCAAACATCCAATTCCCAAATCTAGATCGCTCAAGTATAACCCAAAAGACTAAAACAATTATTCCATACCAAATAAGAGAAAGACGTATTGAACCTGCCTCACCTACAAGTAATCTCTTAACGGAGATAGCCTTCTCCAAAAATGGGAAAGGCCATCCCCCTGTGATAAGCAACACTACACCTCTCCATATCATCATTGTCCCCAGTGTTGTTATAAAAGAGGGAATGCGTAACTTTAGCGTCATTGCTGCATTTAGAGCACCAATTCCGCAACTGGCAATCAAAGCAAAAATAGCGGATAGGTACACGTTCCAACCAGAACTGATCAACATGATGTTAATAATCGGGGAAAGAGCAAAAACAGAACCCACTGATAAATCAAATTCCCCAGAGATCATTAATAATGTTACGCCGGTTACCAAGATGCCAAGCTCAGGAGCTATCTGGAGAATAATTTGTACGTTAGCCATGCTGAGAAACGGAGGCGAGATCATGTAGAAAACCAGTACTGCTGCACCCAACATCACAAAACCGCCTATTTCTTTGAGAAATAGAATCTTTCTTAAAAGATGTAGTGTACCCATCCGCTTTTTCTTTCTATTTTTTCACTACTATCTACCTAATCCTTTTTATAGCTAACTCTTCAACTAAGCTTACATTGCTTTCGTCCACAATTCCAAGTCCGGTATCGACATCCCAGGGACTAAAACCATATTTTTTTCTCAAATAGAGTTGCATAACAGGGAGAAATCCCTGGAGATAAGGCTGTTGGTCAATAACAAATGTTACGTATCCTTTCTTTATCTCGGAAGCAGTTACAGGTAGAACATCATATCCAACAACAATTATTTCCCCGGGTTTATAGCCGGCCAGTCTTACTGCTTTACCAGATGGTGCGGGACCAAAAGCACCTTGAGTAAATACAACGTTAGTTTCTGGATGTTTCTTAAGATAGGCTAGTATTCGAGATTGTATGGTAGCCATCTCCGTTCCAACGTCGAGCTTCTCGTATGTATAACCATGTTCTTCTAGAAACTTTATTTGCCCACCTGCTCTGGCCTCTGCCCAAGATGCTCCAGGGACCTCTACACCTACCAGTGCACGCATTTCACTTGGTTCTGAAAGGTATTCTGACGCTTTTGTGGCCAAAACATACCCGGAGTAGAAAAGATCTTGTCCAATATAAGGTATCTTCTTTTCTAATGGGTGCCCTGTGCCTATAAGACCATTTGTGTTGGAAGAAATTACAGGAATTCCCTGATCAAAAGCTTTCTGGATTACCTCATTATACATCGTTGGATGGGGAATGGTAGTGATTATACCGTCGGGCTTTCTCAACAATGCCGCCTCAAACGAAGACAGTTGCGCAGCTAAATCTCCTTCCCTTGGAGGACGATACATTATAGAGTTGACACCCACCTTCTCAGCAGCATCTTTCATTCCTTTTTCTACAACTGCTGAAAATGCACTTTCTGGTCCCCACTGAGTGATAAACACAAAATTATATTTCTCTGGTGGTGCCGCGGCTGCAAAATTTCCCATCACTCCTACCACTAACAACATACACATTAACCCTGCAATCAATCTTAATCGTTTCATGCCTACTTCTCCTTTATTTTTACATGATTTAAGTTTCCCTGAGAGCTTCTAAAGAAAAGTGGTTACTTAATGCTTTTCTTAGAAGCTTCTTTACCCAAGCTGACAAGGCCTTGCTATTTAGGCAGATTTTCCATATTTCACCTCCTTCCCTAGGCCTTATCTCTTACTTATTTTCACAAGAATCACCTTTTATGAGCCTTGTTTTTGCTATTCTTTTTATTTTCCTTATGCTCTTACCTTCCATTAGATTAAATAACATCCTTGTTGCCTGTTGAGCCATTTGGAAAGCTGGAATGCGAATTGTAGTTAAGCGGGGACTCATTAATCCAGAGAAAGGGATATCATCAAAACCTGCAATTCCAATATCTGCAGGAACTTTAAATCCAAATTTTTCAAATGCTCTAATTGCCCCTATAGCCATAAGATCATTTGCCGCTATTATAGCCTGAGGTAATTTTTTTATCTTTGAGTATTCACGGGCGGCTTTATAACCACTCTCAAAGGTATACATTCCCTGTTTAACGTAAACCTGGTTAAAACCAATATTACTATTTCTCAAAGCCTGCATATATCCTCTATAACGATCCTCGGCTGTTGTAACCGCTGGTGGTCCCTTAATGAAACCTATCTTTTTATATCCCTGATCTATGAGATATTTCGTGAGTTTATAACTATCATCAAAACCATCACAAACTACGACGGGAAAATTAAAATTATCAAGTGTTCTATCCACCAAAACTACCACAATTCCTCTTTCAGCAAGTCTTTTTACCTCATCATTTTTTCTTGAAGAGGGGATAAAGATCAAACCTTCTACTTTTTCTTGAAGAAGAATATCAATATAGCTTTCTTCTTTTTTTACAGAGTTTTCACTATCGCACACAATTACGGAATACTTATTTTGATAGGCGATTTTCTGTACTCCTCTGACGACGAGAGAAAAAAACATATTTGATATATCTGGTATAAGAACACCTATAATACCTGTTTTCTGCTGTTTTAAAGCTCGTGCATATTTATCAGGTGTGTAATCCAGTTCTTTAATAGCCTCAAGAACCTTCCTTTTAGTTTCCTCTCGCATATGGCCGGTACTTTTGCCGGTTAATACCCTGGAAACAGTTGTCGGAGAAACTCCTGCCTTTTTTGCCACGTCTCTAATCGTTAATTCTCGTTCGATTCTTTTATTCATGGGGTAACGATTTCGGGTATCCATTTCGGAAATCGTCTTCATTTTAGCACCTCAATTTATTCTGTCAAGCAACCAAGCTCCAGTTCCCGAAAAATCCGTATAAGGTTATTTTGAACCAAAAGATGGCACCAATAAGAAGCACTGTATTAAGGAAAAGAGCGACGGGCC
>JBHIAL010000032.1:0-9136 GCA_046758525.1 bacterium | reverse complement strand
AAGGACATTGATCTTGAGATTCCTCGCAACAAGTTAGTGGTGATTACTGGCTTAAGTGGCTCAGGAAAATCTTCTCTTGCTTTTGATACCCTTTATGCAGAGGGTCAGCGTCGATATGTGGAATCGCTTTCCAGTTACGCTCGCCAGTTCTTGGAGCAGATGTCCAAACCCAAAGTGGACTACATTGAGGGTCTATCTCCCGCCATTAGTATCGAACAACGCAAGGCCTCGTCAAATCCTAGATCCACAGTGGCCACCTTAACTGAGATCTATGATTACTTAAGACTCCTATTTGCTCACATCGGTGAGCCTCATTGCTATAAGTGTGGAAGAAGAATTCGCCCGCAAACCATAGAGGATATGACCAATCATGTTATGGAGCTCGAAGAAGGCTGTCCAATTCTCATTCTTTCCCCTCTGGTGAGGGGAAGGAAGGGAGAGTATCGAGACCTTCTGGAAGATATAAAAAGAGAAGGTTACCTGAGGGTCAGGGTAGACGGGGAAATCCATCTTCTAGAGGCAGATATTTTCCTGGATAAAAACAGAAAACATACTATCGAAGTAGTGGTGGATAGACTGAAAGTGAAAAAAGGAATAGAGACTCGCCTGGCTGACTCTTTAGAGACAGCCTCTAACCGCTCCGGAGGATTGGTTCTCATCATTCAAAAGATAGACGGAGCAGAAAAACAACATATATTTAGCCGGTACTTTGCCTGTCCAGAGTGTGGCATCAGTTATGAAGAGATTTCCCCCCGCATGTTCTCATTTAACAGTCCTTATGGTGCCTGTTCTGCCTGTAATGGATTGGGAACCAAGCAAACTATAGATCCCGAGCTGGTAGTACCAGACAAAACCAAATCCTTAAGAGAAGGAGCCATAGTCCCCTGGGAAGAAGGAGTTGGATTCTACCGCTGGGCGAGAACCGCCGCCCGGTATTATTTTAGAAAAATTGCCTCCCTGGCTAGACATTATGATTTTTCTCTGGATACCTCTTTTCAGAGTCTTCCAGACAAGGTACAGCAGATCCTGCTTTATGGCTCAAATTCTGAGGAAATTAAATTTACCGAACGAAGAGGGGGCGAGTTCTATGATTACTGGGCACCCTTTGAAGGAGTGATTCCTAATCTGGAAAGAAGATACAAGGAGAGTGACTCCGACTATGTTCAAGAAGAGATCTCTAAATACGTCAGAGAAACACCCTGTCCTGAATGTGAAGGAGCTCGTCTGCGTAAGGAAAGTCTGGCCATAACTCTGAGAGGTAAATCAATTTATGAGATTGTTAAACTAAGTATCAAGGAAAATGAGAGGTTCTTTTCGCAGTTAAAGCTCACCCCCCGAGAAAAGCTTATAGCTGGGGAGATTCTGAAGGAGATAGGGAAAAGATTGGGTTTTATGGTAAGTGTGGGGCTCGATTATCTTACTCTGGATAGAAGGGTGGGAACTTTATCGGGAGGTGAAGCAGAGCGCATTCGACTGGCTACCCAGATTGGATCGGGCCTGGTTGGGGTAATCTACATCCTGGATGAGCCTACCATCGGACTGCATCAAAGAGACAACCAGAGGCTCCTTCATACCTTAAAGGGTCTGAGAGATCTGGGTAACACCATAATTGTGGTGGAGCATGATAGATCTACCATCGAGGCAGCCGACCACATAATAGATTTAGGGCCCGGGGCAGGAGAACATGGAGGGGAGGTGGTGGTATCCGGGACCCTGAAGGAGGTTCTTTCCTGTGAACGTAGTCTGACCGGCAAATACCTAAAAGGGGAGCTAAAGATACCCCTTCCTTTAATCCGTCGGCATCCTAAAGATAGTCAATACCTGGAGATTATTGGAGCAAAAGAGCATAATCTAAAGAAAATAGATGTCAAGATTCCTCTGGGAACATTTGTCTGCGTTACCGGTGTCTCAGGCTCAGGAAAAAGCACCCTGGTGGAGGAGATATTATACCGAGCCCTGGCCCGACATTTTTACAATAGCCGAACAAGGCCGGGAAAACACGACAAAATAGAGGGTCTTCAATACATTGACAAGGTGGTAGTGATTGATCAATCCCCTATTGGAAGGACTCCTCGATCTAATCCGGCTACCTACACCGGCCTTTTTACCCCTATCCGGCAGCTTTTCTCTCAGGTAGAAGAGTCGAGAATGAGAGGCTACAATCAGGGTAGGTTTAGCTTTAACGTGAGACGAGGTAGATGCCAGCAATGCAAGGGAGAAGGGATGATCAAAATTGAGATGCAATTTCTACCCGATGTTTATGTCCCCTGCGATGTCTGCAAAGGAAAGCGCTATAGCAAAGAGACCCTTCAGATAAAGTACAAGGGAAAAAATATTGCCGATATCCTGGAGCTAACGATAGAGGAGACTCTTAGCTTCTTCCGCAATATCCCCCAGATAAGGCGAAAACTCAAGACCCTACACGATGTGGGATTGGGATATATCCGCCTGGGACAGCCTGCGACCACTCTTTCCGGAGGCGAAGCCCAGAGGGTAAAGCTTTCTAAAGAGCTAAGCAAAATAGGAACAGGAAAAACGCTCTACATACTGGATGAGCCTACCACGGGGCTGCATTTTGCCGATATAGAAAAGCTTCTGAGTGTCTTAAATCGGCTGGTGGATAAGGGAAATACGGTTCTGGTCATCGAGCATAATCCTGATGTAATTAAAGTAGCCGATTACATCATTGACCTGGGTCCTGAAGGAGGAGATGAGGGAGGGGAGCTGGTTGCTTTTGGTTCCCCAGAAGAGATTATAAGGAATCGGCGTTCCTATACTGGCCGCATACTAACAAAGGTTTTATCGAGCTAAACAAGGTAGGCGAAAAATTGGGCAAAGTAAATTTACTCATTGACGGAAGAGAAATTCAAGCCGAGGAAGGATCAACTATTCTGGAGGCAGCGTTAGCTAATGAGATTGAAATCCCTCATCTGTGTTATCAACCAGGCCTCAGCGTAGTGGGGGCCTGTCGGGTTTGCCTGGTCAAGATTAAGAAAGATCCGGGCCTGGTTCCCTCCTGTGCTACCCTCGTCCAGGAAGGAGTGGAGATCACTACCAATGACGAGGAGCTCAAAGAAGTGCGAAGACTAATGGTAGAACTCATCCTCTCCGAGCATCCCCACGATTGTCTTGTCTGTGAAAGTAATGGTCAATGTGAGCTTCAGGATTTAGCTTATGATCTGGGTATTGAAGAGATTCGCTTCCCTAAAGAGACCGCACGGCTACCCATTGAGGGTTCCAGCGAGGTAATTTTTTGTGACCCCAACAAATGTATTCTCTGTGGTCGCTGTGTGAGAGCCTGCAATGAAGTTACCGTCCAGGGGGTTCTCGATTTTGCCAACCGGGGTAGCGAAACTCTCCTCATTAGTGGTCTGGCTCAGCCGCTTTCTCAGACAGATTGTGTGAGCTGTGGTGCCTGCATTCAGGTCTGTCCCACCGGTGCACTCACCGAAAAGCTGGCCCGTTTTCGAGGAAGGAGCTGGGAATTTCGCCGGGTCCGTACCGTTTGTCCCTATTGTGGTGTTGGCTGTCAGATAGAGCTCCAGATAAAGAGTAACAAAATTGTCAAGGTTTATGGAGTACCTGATGGTCCCGACAATAAGGGGCATCTCTGTGTAAAGGGACGTTTCGGATTTGATTTTGTGCATTATCCGGATCGACTAACCCATCCCCTGATCAAAAGGAACGGAAAATTTGAAGTCTTAAGCTGGGATGAGGCACTTGGGGTGATAGCGCGTAAATTCAGGCACCTGCGAGAAAAATATGGGCCGGATGCTCTGGCAGGCCTTTCTTCGGCCAAATGCACCAATGAGGAAAATTTCCTCTTCCAAAAATTTATCCGGGTCTTGTTTGGGACCAATAATGTCGACCATTGCGCCCGACTCTGCCATGCCTCCACCGTGGCTGGACTCGGCCGTGCTTTCGGAAGTGGAGCCATGACTAACTCCATTCAGGATCTTGTCAAAACAGAGCTAATCCTTTTGACCGGGTCTAATACCACCGAAACTCATCCAGTCATCGGCAATCTTATCAAGCATCTGGTGAAGTTTAAGGGAGTCAAACTAATTGTAGTCGATCCCCGGGAAATTGAACTATCCAGGTATGCCGACATCTGGCTAAGGCCCAAGAGTGGAACCGATGTGGCCTGGATTAATGGATTAGCTAATGTAATTATCAAAGAAGACCTTCACCACCGGGATTTTATTGGCGAAAGAACCGAGAATTTTGATGAATTTGAAAAGATCGTCTCTAGATACACCCCTGAGAAGGTAGAAGAAATTAGCGGTATTCCTAAAGAAAAACTGGTCCTAGCCGCCAGAATGTATGGGAAGGCAAATAAAGCCTCCATCGTTTTTGCCATGGGGATTACTCAGCATATCACGGGAACGGATAATGTTTTATCTTTAGCTAACCTGGCTATGCTTACTGCTAATGTGGGGCGTGAAGGAACCGGGGTTAACCCCTTGCGAGGTCAAAATAATGTCCAGGGTGCCTGTGATGTGGGAGCTCTGCCCGATTTTTATCCAGGTTACCAGAAGGTTACCGATCCAGCAGTAAAAGAAAAATTTGAAAAAAGCTGGGGGGTAAAACTTTCTTCCGAGGAAGGTCTCACGGTGGTAGAAATAATCCAGGCTGCTAGAGCGGGTAGGATAAGAGGCCTCTACATAATGGGTGAAAATCCTATCCTCAGCGATCCTAACATCAACGAGGTGCGAGAGGGCCTCATCCATCTAGATTTCCTGGTAGTCCAGGATATTTTCCTCACCGAGACTGCAAAGCTTGCCCACGTTGTCCTACCTGGAGTATCCTTTGCCGAAAAAGAGGGAACTTTCACCAATACTGCCAGGAGGATTCAGAGGGTGAGAAAGGCCATTCCAGGCCCTGGCGAAGCCCTACAGGACTGGGAGATTATTCTAAAGCTAAGCCAGAGAATGGGCTATGAGATGAAATATACCACACCCAAAGAAATTATGGATGAAATCGCTAGCCTCAGTCCTATCTACGGAGGGGTTCACTGGGATCGACTCAACGGGGAAGGTCTACAGTGGCCCTGTTCTCATGATCAACACCCGGGAACTCCTTATCTACATAAGGGTAGGTTCAGCCGCGGCAAGGGACTTTTTACCTCGATTGACTACGTTCCTCCCGCAGAGCTACCTGATGAGGAATATCCCTTCCTTTTGAGTACGGGAAGACTCCTTTATCACTTCCACACTGCCTCAATGTCTCGAAGATCCTGGCCACTAAGCCATATGGTACCAGAGGGTTTCATGGAGATGAATCCCCGGGATGCAAAAAGACTGATGATTAAAGATAAGGATCGGGTAAGAGTGAGCTCACGCCGGGGTTCGATTGAAATAAAAGTAAAGGTAACTCCGGGTCCAGACGAAGGAATGGTTTTCATTCCCTTCCATTTTTCAGAGGCAGCAGCCAACATTTTGACCAATGATGCTCTGGACCCGGTAGCCAAGATCCCTGAATACAAGGTAGCAGCAGTAAAAATAGAAAGGATAGCTCCGTGAGAACAGATAGAAGCTCACCAGATGTCCTAGGTCTCCTAAAAAAAGCTCAACAGGAGAGTCCTCAAAATTATATCCCTTCAGAAAAACTAAAACTCATTGCTCAAAAGGCCGGCCTCTCCCTCAGCCAGATTTATGGAGTAGCCTCCTTTTATTCTTTCTTTAATTTAAAACCCAGAGCAAAGCACATAATTGGCGTTTGTGAAAGTGGACCCTGCCACCTTTTGGGCTCCGAAACAATCGTCGAGGTATTAAAAAAAGAATTAAGGGTTGAACCAGGAAAAATGTCCCCTGATGGTATGTTTGTGGTGGAAAAAGTGAGTTGTCTGGGAAGGTGTGAGTATGCTCCGGTGATGATGATTGATCAGGAGGTCTTTGGAGATCTTACCCCCAATAAAATCAAGACGATTCTCCAACAATATAGACAAGGAAAAAAAAGAAAAAGGGAGATTTTTGTCTTGCGGATATTAAAAAAGAAAACCTCGAAAGATAAATCCTTACCTATTCTAAAAAACTGTGGCCGGATCGATCCCGCTGACATCAAGCAATATATCTCCCACCAGGGATACCAGGCAGTCCATAAGGCTCTTAAAATGAAACCATTTCAGATAATCGAGGAAATTAAGGCCTCCGGGCTTCAGGGCCGAGGGGGAGCCGCTTTTCCCACCGGGTTAAAATGGGAGTTTACCGACCGAGAGAAGGTCGGTCCTAAATATGTTATCTGTAATGCTGATGAGAGTGAACCGGGAACTTTCAAGGATCGAGTCATTTTAGATTACGACCCCCATGGCCTACTTGAGGGAATAGTCATCGCCGGCTATGCAGTGGGGGCAAAATCTGGTTACATCTATATTCGGGGTGAATATGGCTCTTGCATACACTCCTTTCAAAAAGCGATACATCAAGCAAAATCGTATGGATTTTTGGGTAAAGACATTCTGGGAAGTGGATTTGACTTTGAGATCGAGCTAAGAGAGGGGGCAGGTTCCTACGTTTGCGGTGAGGAGACTGCCTTAATTGAATCCCTGGAAGGAAAACGTGGTGACCCTCGCTTAAGACCCCCTTTCCCTCCTACCCTTGGAGTGTGGCAAAAGCCCACCCTGGTTAATAATGTCGAAACCTTGGCCAACATTCGGCACATAATCTTGAAAGGACCAGAGTGGTTTAAAGGTCTGGGGACTCCAGAGTCTCCCGGAACCAAACTTTCTTGCCTTTCCGGAGATGTCAACAATCCCGGCTTAATGGAGGCGCCGCTGGGCATTACCCTACGGGAGGTCATTGAAGACTGGGGAGAAGGAGTTAAAGGAGGGAATTTTAAGATGGCTCAGTTAGGGGGGACGGCGGGTCCCATTCTGGGGGAGCAAATGCTTGATTTTCCCCTTGATTATAACTCCTTGCGAAAAAGGAATTTAACTCTGGGCTCCGGGGCAGTTCTGGTAATGAATGACCAAAGGTGTATTGTGGATATGCTAAGATGCTTTTTGAAATTTTTTCGGGATGAGTCCTGTGGTAAATGCATTCCCTGTCGGGTGGGAACCAAGAAACTGGTGGAGCTCATTTCCTCTATCCATAGGGGTGAAGCTCGCCCGAGTGATGTTGACCTTTTACTTTCAACGGCAAGATTAATGGCTCAAACTTCCCTCTGTGCTCTGGGACAGTCTCCCGTTCTTCCTATCTTTACCTCCCTGAAATATTTTCGCCAGGAGATAATAGAACACCTAAAGCAAAAATGTCCTGCTGGAATCTGCCAGAACCCGGATTAACAAAAAGAGTCAAAAAATTAAAAAAAGAACCTTTTAACCAATATGAAGTGTTTGGCGAAAGTAAATATAAGCATAGGGGCAGGGCTGGCATTCCTCATTCTCATTCTTCTTGTCGGTGCGGCGGGAAGTTACCAGGTCGGTGATCTTTTAGTGAAATCCTTTAACAAGACCAGGTTACCTGGTTACTTGAGGAAGAGCAATTGGCAAACCATAAAGGTTAGTCAAAATGAGTTAATATTCAAGATAATGAGTTTTGAGCCTGTCGTTAGAAGATACGAGTTCATTACCCATGAAATCATCACAGTTAGTTATCACCCGGAAACTGCAGTTTTTGTAAACAAGGAAAATACAAGTTACCCATTACCAAGAAAGGGTAAACTGACAAATGTTCTTGGACTAATGCTGCAAAAATTCCTCCAGGAAGGATTTGAGATTGGTGAAGGTTCTTCTTTCATAAAAATCGCTGGGGTAGATGCCTATAAATTTGAACTTATCAGACCCAAAATATCCACCAAGCATTGGCTTAAAGGTTACCACATTAAATATGCCTGGCACATCCTGGTTTGGGAAAAAGGTTGGTATCTCATCATCTATTCCAATTTTGATAGTGCTTTTGCTGGTCCTCATTTTTCTGATTTTGAGACCTTCCTTACGGATCTTAAATTTGTGGATCAAAATTAGGGGGAATTGAATGGTTCGACTGTCCTTTTCTCACCTCTAAGGGACCGACCATGCTGCCCTTTTCATTCCCCAGGGTGCTTTTAAGCTGGGAAGAAGCCAGGCCGTAAGGAAGATTTTACAAATTAAATCACCTCTTTTAGTAAAGGATACTCTTTTTACACACCAAAACAATTAGATAACAGAACCTTAAGTTTTTGCCGCAAAACAGAATAAGAATAGTATCTTTTCCCCAGCTCATAGTTGTGTTCAGCCATCTCTTTTACTAGGCCAGGACTCTCAAGAACCTTTTTAGTAAGCTCCACTGCTTTGGAATCGACATAATCGTTCAATTCGATAACTTTGAACCCCTTGGGTTTAATGTCTATGGCATATACAGAATAAATGTTAACTACAATTGGCTTGCCAAAGTATATGGCCTCCAGGAAGGCATTACCAAAACCTTCAAAATTGGAAGGGTAGGTTACAAGATCTGCGTGATGATAGAGATCCACAGGAGTATATATCTTCCTTCCATCAGAGGTTTTCCCTCGATAAGGCTTGATAATATCAGAGATAAACAATGTATCCACATTCATAATTGAGGAATACTCATGCACTCTCTTCTCATACTCATGACCTTCGTCCCCTGAGGCATAGGAGATGACCAGTTTTGCCTTCATTCCCAACCGACTCACCAGCTCTATAGAATGTTCGACGCCTTTGCGCTTAACCACTCTTGTCGGCTGAAGGATCAAAAGCTCGTCAGCTTCCAGACCAAGAGATTCTCGTATGTCAGAGGAATAATCATCAAAAGAGGGAGGATTCTCAAAATCCATAACATTTGGAATTATGGTTGCCGAGATCCCTGTTCTAAGACTTACCTGGTTATCTTGTGAGGAGTTTATTACTACATGCTCAATAGATGATAGATGAGGTGGAAAAGCCATATTAAGATAATCCCAGACAGCATTTGTTATAAATCGTTTACGTTCCCAGAAAAAATCGTGATGATGGGCAATTGTGGGAATTCCCGTTTCGGCGATTACCTCCGTAATGGCAACTCCCAGAGGAACATTCAGGGGGATGGCAAGAACGTTTTCTGGTACAAGAAGATCGATTTCAAAACCTCTGATAAACTCGTAGATATACTTTTTAAGTTTATTTTTCATCTGGTGGATCTTTTTGGTGATAGAT
>JBHIAL010000031.1:0-9520 GCA_046758525.1 bacterium | reverse complement strand
AATAGGGAAGAGAGCCACTAATGTAACTTTGCATCTTTTCTTTCTTTCTTACCAGTGAAGAGGCAAGATAGACGATTAGACCCAGTTTGGTAAACTCACTGGGAGTGAAAGTGATAACGCCAAGGCCGATTAAGCGGTGTACACCACGGGTGGGTTTTCCTATACCCGGTATAAAGACAGCACAGAGTATAATAATAATAAGAGGGGGAAGGAATCTCGACACGGCCTGATATTTCTGATAATCAAACCTGCTGGCCAGCCAGAGAAAGATAAGACCCGGCCCCAGCCACAGCAACTGGCGCTTGAGAAAATAATAAAGATCACCTCCGCGATAAACATAGGCATAGGCTGCACTGGCACTAAAAAGTTCCACTAGCCCTATACCTAGCAGGATCAACGTAGCAACCAATAAAGGATAGTCAAAATCTTCTCCAGCCTTCAATTTATGAGCCTAATTTTCTCACCTCTTCTTTAAAAACCTGCCCTCTCACCTCATAATTCTTGAACTGATCAAAACTGGCACAGGCAGGCGAAAGTAGAACACAATCACCTCTTTGAGCCTTATTGAAAGCCTCTCTTACTGCCTCTTTCATATTTTCTACTTCCGAGAGGGGAGAGACGTTATCTAACTGAGCTTTAATGACTTCTTTAGCATCTCCCAGCAAGATTAGCCTTTTTACCTTTTTCTTTATGGGATTTTTCAGATAGGAAAAATTGGCTCCCTTATCCTTTCCCCCCATAATGAGAATAATTGGCTGTTTTATGGACTCAAGGCAGCTCTTTACCGCCCCCTCGTTAGTGGCCTTAGAATCATTTATAAAATCTACCCCGTCTATCCTGGCCACCGGCTGGCAGCGATGAGGCAGTCCCTTAAACTCCAGCAAAGCCTCTCTTACTGCTTCGGCCTCTAACCGATAAAGAGAGGTGATAGCTATGGCAGAGAGGATATTTTCCAGATTATGAGATCCGGCAAAGCTAATCTCATGAGTGGAAAGAACCACCTCCTCTCCCTCAAATCTTCTTATTATGTGGGATCCTCTAAGGAAAACTCCCTTTTCCAGTTTCTCCTTTTGACTGAAAAAGATAACCTCGGCTCTGGTCCTTTTTCTTAGAGGATACACATGAGGATCGTCTCTATTTAATATGGTAAAGCCATCTGATTTCTGATGGGTGAGAATCTGACTTTTAAGCCAAATATATTGTCCAAGATCTGGATGCCTATCCAGATGATCGGGGGAGATATTAAGGATACAGGATATAAAAGGCGAAAACCTCTTAACAGTTTCCAATTGGAAACTACTTACCTCTGCTACAATTATCTTCCCGGGTCTTCTAACAGCCTCAGAAAGGGATATCCCGATATTACCGGCCACCTCAACATCATTATGAGCTTTTTTCAGGATCTTCTCTGTTAGAACAGTGGTGGTAGTCTTTCCATTGGTGCCGGTAATAGCAATGAGAGATCTATCAGTTAAAAAGCGGGAGGCTAACTCTAACTCTCCCATTATAGGGATATGTAGCTTTTCCGCCTGGCGAAGCAAGGCAATCTGAAGAGGAATTCCAGGAGAAAGAATAATTAATTCCTGTCCGGCAAGGATTTCAAGCGGGTGTGAGCCCAGGATCACCTTAATCCCCTTTCTCTCAAACTCACTGGCTCTAGCCCTCATCTCTTTGTCATCCTCTAATTCATTAACGGTTACCTGTGCTCCGGCCTCCTTTAATAGACGGATTGCTCCCATACCGCTAATTCCCATGCCTAGCACCAGTACTTTCTTACCTTTGAGCATCATTATCTTCACCACCTCAGGCTGCTTAACCCTGCCAGAGCCAGAAGAAGAGCTAAAATCCAGAAGCGGGCGACAATCTTGGACTCCTCCACCCCTTTAAGCTCATAGTGATGATGGATGGGACTCATTCTCAGGATGCGCCTCCCAGTTAGACGGAAGGAAATAACCTGTGATATCACAGATAAAGTCTCCAGCACAAAGACTCCTCCAATGAGAAGAAGCAATATCTCCCTTTTTATCAAGATAGCGGTCATAGCCAGAGCTCCTCCTAGAAGTTGGGCTCCTGTCTCTCCCATAAATACCCTAGCCGGATAGCGATTGTACCATAAAAATCCCAGAGTTGCCCCCAGAAGTGCTGCCCAGAAGACCACCATCTCTTCTGCTCCGGGAACATAGTAGGTGTTTAGATTGGTATGAAAATAAGTAGCTCCCGCCACGTAGGCTAGAATACCGTAAGCCATCCCGGCGAACAGCATACAGCCAGAGGCTAATCCATCCAGCCCATCGGTAATGTTAACGCTAATGGGAACACCCACCAGGATGAGCACAATTAAAGGAATGTATCCCCACCCTATGGCTAGACTGGCTCCGGTAAAAGGAATGTAAAGATGACCATCAAAAAAAGGCTGATAATAAAGAAATAGGGCAACTGCAAGGGCCGGAATCAACTGAATGACTAATTTAGCTCTGATCCTGAGACCCCGGGAGCTCTTTTTTAATATTTTGATCTCATCATCCCAGAATCCTATTAACCCCAGAGAAAGTGAAACAAAGAGAGTAAGAAGGACCATCTTATTGGTGAAATTGCCAAAGACAAGAAGGCTCAAAAGAAGGGCAACCACAATGAAAATCCCTCCCCCTACCGGAATACCCCTTTTTTCTTGATGAGTGGAAGGAGTGAACCTGCGAACATAATCAACCCATCCTACCTCTTTGAACTTCTTTATGCCTATCTTGCCCCCCAACAGGCTCAAAGCAAGGGAAAGTAAAGCTGCTCCTGCGATACGCACCCATAGAGAAGAAATCAGGTAGAAGAGCATAATCTCATCCTTAATCTATCGATGACCTCCTCCATCCTCATCTCTCTTGAGCCCTTAACCAAAAGACAGTCATTTTCCTTGAGGAAAGTGAGTAACTTCTCGATCAGGCTTTTCTTATCCTGGAAGAAGAAAGCTTTTTCTATCCCGGCTTCTTTTGCCCCAACAACTGTCTTATAAGAGTATTTCCCCAGAGCAAACAAAGCCTGGATGTCTAGCTCCCCCATCAGCCTTCCTATTTTATAGTGAAAAAACTCTGCCGCGTCTCCTAACTCCAACATATCTCCCAAGATGGCTACTTTCCGACCCCCTCTAATTTCCTTCAGCAGTTTCAAAGCCTGTTCCATAGACTCCGGATTTGCGTTATAGGAATCATCAATTATTTTATATTTGTCCAATAGGTATATCTGGGAATGCATAGGAGGAAGTTGAAAGTTTGATAGAACCCGGGCCATGGTAGGTAGAGGAACTCCCAGAATAAGAGCTACTGCACAGGCAGCCAGGGCATTAGATACATTATATTCTCCGGGAACCATTAGATGAATGGGAATCTTTCCTTTCCTGGAGGTCAGGGTAAATTCCGTGACCCCGTGGTGGCTCTGGATGCCATCTGCCCCTACGTCAGATCCTTGGCCAATCCCAAAGGTGATTACCTCGCATCTAGCTCTTGAGGTCAGTTCAGGAGTCCATTCACTATCATTGTTTAAAACTAGCCAATTGGTGGGATCCCTACTTAGCAGAGGAACAAGTTCTGCCTTGGCTTCTTTAATTTCCTCCAGACTTCCCAGAAATCCCACATGAGAGTGATGGATGTTGGTAATCACCCCAATGCGAGGCTCAACAATCTCAGCCAGGCGCTGGATCTCTCCTCTAGAATTCATCGCCATTTCAAAAACTCCTAACTTATGAATGGACGAAAGCCCAAGTAAGGAGAGGGGAACTCCAATTTGATTATTAAAATTTCCTTCCGATTTTAAAACCGGGTACTCCTGGGACAGAATCTGCCAGATCATTTCCTTAACTGTAGTTTTTCCATTACTACCTGTTACTGCTATGAGAGGTAAGGAGAGTCTCCTTTGATGGTATCTGGCCAGTTCCTGTAAAGCCCGGAGGGTGTCTTTCACCTGCAGGAGAAAAAAATCTCTGCGGGGAGGGTAAATTGGCTCAGAGACAATAGCTCCACAGGCTCCTTTCTCGCCTGATTCCTCAACAAATTGGTGCCCGTCGAACTTCCCACCCACAAGAGCAACAAAGAGATCCCCCTTTTGAAGATTCCGGGTATCGGTGCAGATTTGATGAGGTGAGATAAAGGAGATGGGAGGAATTTTACCTATCAGTCTACCCTGGGTAGCTTTCACTATCTCCTGGATGGAAAAGTTATCCTGCATCGGCTCGCTCTGCTCTTTCGACCATCCAAAATCATAGTTTCATCATATCATATTATTCTCTCCCAAGCAAATCTTGCACTACTTTCCTATCCTCGAACTCAACTGCCCTGTCTTTGAAAATTTGAACTCGTTCATGACCTTTGCCTGCAATAAGAAGGGTATCTTCCTTTCTCATCCTTTCTAGAGCTTCCTTTATGGCCTCTCTTCGGTCTACTTTAACCAGATAATCTTTTTCTCTTTCTCCCCCAGCCTCCTTTATTCCCTTTTCAATCTGGACAATAATCTCTTCAGGATCCTCGCTCCTGGGATTATCGGAAGTAATAATTGAATAGTCAGCTAATTTAAGGGCTACTTTGCCCATAAGGGGACGTTTTTGGATATCTCTATCACCGCCACAGCCAAATACCACCAACAACTTCCCCTCAACGACTCCCCGTAAAGCTTGTAATACCTTCTCTAGACCATCTGCGGTATGGGCGTAATCCACAAAAACCCTGAAGCCCTGCGAATTTTCAATAAGTTCAAGCCTTCCGGGGATCCTTCTTAAAGACTCAAGCCCCTCCTTGATCAGAGCAAAAGGAATTTCTTCTCCCATCCCCACCGAGGCAGCGGCCAGAGCATTGTAAACGTTATGAATACCCAGAAGAGATAGATTTATCTTCTCAATCCTGTCAGCTTCCAGGATGAAATGGACCCCGTTAGAGCTGACTTCTAAAATCTTTCCCCGGACGTTGGCCTCTTTTTTAATCCCGTAGGTGATTATCTGGCAAGAGATGCCAGCCATGACATAGCTAGCTACAGGATCATCTATATTAACTATGGCTCCTTTAGGTACCTTCTTTTTTGGAGGTTTGCCCAACCCTTTAAACAAGGAAATTTTAGCTTCTAAATAGTCCTCAAGGTTTTTATGAAAATCTAGGTGCTCTGGAGAAAAATTGGTAAGTACAGCCCAGTCAAATTCTACTCCCTCAACTCTGTTAAGAGCAAGGGCGTGAGATGAGACTTCCATCACGACATAGTCAAGATGTTCATCCACCATTGCTCTGATCATTCGCTGCAACTCCTCCGACTCGGGGGTAGTGATGGAAGAAGAAGAAAATCCCCTTCCCAGGTTGTAATCGATGGTTGATATCTTCCCTGCCCTGAAACCACATTGTTTGAGAATAGACTCGATCAGGTACGTGGTAGTAGTTTTACCATTGGTCCCAGTTATTCCAATCACCTTTATCTGCCCCGAAGGAAATCCATAAAACCGATTAGAGATCCGAGCTAGTGCTAACCTCGAGGAAGGAACTTTGACTGAAACTATTCCTGGGAAGGGGATATGGATTTCTTTCTCTACTATTACTGCCTGGGCTCCTCTTTCTATAGCCTGACGAATAAAGTGGTGGCCATCCTCTTTGAAGCCGGAAATGGCAACAAACAAGAAACTTGGCTGGATTTTCCTTGAATCATAGGTTATTCCCTCTATTTGCAAATCAGGATTACCAGCTATTTTCTCCACATCTATATCAGTGATAAGCTCTCTTAAATTCACGGATTCCCTTTTTCCCCATAGTAATTTTTGGTCAATATTTAGTCAAGAAAACCGCCTCTCTCCAGCTCGTTTCTCCGAATAATCAGCCGTGCTCGTTCGGTAGCTACTTCACTTATCTTCCTTCTCAGTTCACTGCGCTCCATTTTTAGTTGTTTGATTTTGGTTACCAAAAAATCCAATCTTTCCCGGCAGCTCTCCAAAGTCAGATTAGTGTTCTGGATCTCTAGCCTCAGCCTCTCTATCTTTTCATTAATCTCCTCTATTTCTTTATTCCTTATTTCAGTAAGTACCTCATCTCGAGCCTTTATTATTTTAACCGCAGCATTTTCACCGATTTCTTCGTCATGAGAGACAGCTCTGAACCTCTCAAAAAAGGTCTGCCGGACTCCGGATCCACCATATTGCTTTGAAGTTTTTGGCATTTTTAAACCCCCCTTCTTTTGAAACAAGAAGTTGTTCTGCCCTATTTTTTTTATTTCTTAATCACGGGAATTTTTGAAATTCGGATGCTTTAAAATAGCCTGCTTAGTTCCTTATAGGAGAAAATAGCTTAATATTCTACTCAGCCATGATCCATTTAGATTGGCCGCTGCCGAGGAAAAAAGCGAGGTTAAATCCTTCTTCAGGTTCCTTTTAGTAGAGGGCAGCCTCTCTTCTGCCTTGACCAACTCCCCCTTTTGAGGTAAGATATTTAAGTAAGGTAGGACTCTTTTCATTATTCTTCCAAAAAGAGGTGCTGCCACCTCTCCTCCATAATATGCCCCCGTAGGCTCCTTAATTATCACAATTCCGACGATTCTGGGTGAGTCTACGGGGGCAAAACCCATAAAGGAGGCAATGTACTTATTGGGAAGATATCCCCTTGCATTGGATGCAGGGATCTGTGCTGTCCCTGTCTTTCCTCCCAGAGAATATCCTGTGATTTTTGCCCTTGTTCCCGTCCCGGTCTCCACTACCCCTTCCAAAAGTGATTTTATGGTTTGAGATAAAGACTCAGAGCTAACTCTTCTTATCAGCAGGGGTCGGTTCTCCTTAATTATTTTACCATCCGGACTATACACGTATTTAACCACATAAGGTTTCAGAAGTTTTCCTCCATTTACGAGAGCACCAAAAGCAGTAACCATCTGAATAGGAGTAACCGCAATTCCTTGGCCGATAGAGATAGCGGGTAGATCGGTAAGCGACCAATCCAAAGGAGATCTAACAATTCCCTTAGCTTCTCCGGAAAGATCTACCCTGGTTCTGCTTCCGAAGCCGAAAAGACGAATATATTCATAGAATTTCTCCTTTTTCATCCTGCTTGCTAACTCGATTACCCCAACGTTTGAGGAATTTTCGAAAATCTCGGTAACACTTAGGTCCCGATCGAAATTCTTCCAGTCATGAAATAGGTGATTAGCTACCCTGATTGATTCCCCACAATAAATCTTCTCATTTAGATTTGTCAGTCCCTCTTGCAATAGAGCACTCGCAGTAAAGGGTTTAAAAGATGAACCAGGCTCATAAAGGGATTGAACTACCCTATTCTTTCTAGCGGAGGGTGAATAATCAGAGTAATGGTTAGGATCATAATCGGGTTTGTTGGCTAGGGCAAGAATTTCACCCGTTTGAGGATCCATAAACAGGGCCTCCACGGATTTGGCCTTGGTTTTCTTTAGAGTAAGAGATAATTCCTGTTCTACCATGGACTGGATAACATTGTCTAAGGTCAAGACCAAGTCCTTACCAGGAACCAGAGCCTGAAGAGTCTCTTTAGCAAAGGGGATTTCGTAACCCCGAGCATCTTCCCTTATCCAGAAATGACCGGCCTCTCCTTGTAGTACATCATTATAAGAAAGCTCTACCCCGGCCAATCCCTGATTGTCCACTCCAGCAAATCCTAAAAGAGAAGAGGCCAGTTCCCCCTGAGGATAAAATCTTTTACTTTCTTCCACAAATCCTACCCCTTTGAGACCAAGTGCTTCAACTTTCTTTTTCTGGACCGGGGAGAGCTTTCTTTTTAGCCAGACAAAGACCTTCTTCTGTCTCAATTTCTTTCGCAGGCTGGAAACTTTCATTATTACAATAGGAGAGAGTTTTCGGGCTACTTTGTCAGGATGAGAAATTTTTCCCGGGCGAGCATAAAGAGAATAAGAAGGGATATTAACGGCTAGTTTTTCCAGGTTTCGATCATAGATTGCTCCCCTTTTTGGAGAAATCTCAACTAATCTCACCTGTTCCTTGCTTGCCTGTCGGAAGAATTTCTGGTGGTGCAGAATCTGTAGATCATATAAACGGGCCTCCAGAATAATCAGAGCAATAAAGAGGAAAGAAAAGGATAAATAGATGCGAGCTCTGTGATCTCTTTCTCTAGCCAAGAAGGTCTCCTTTGAGGGGACTTCTTAATCCCGGGGTAGTTTTTCCCTGATAAATCTTACTTCGTCGGGTTCCCTTAAGTTAAGCCTCTCCCGCGCATAAACTTCCAGTCTTCTCAAGGATAAGGAGGCCGATATTTTTCCTTTTAAAACCCCATTCTTTTTCTCCACATTTTTTATCTTACTTTGAAGTCTCTGCACGGTGTAGCTATTCCTGATCAATTCCATGTGCTTATAAACCTCTATCCCTACCAATCCCAAAACAAAAACGAGGATCAGTAAAAACCAACGCAATTTTATATCCTTCCCGCTGCCCTTAACCGAGCCGAGCGAGCACTCGGGTTGGCTAGAATCTCACCTGACGAGGGCTTGACTACCTTTTTGGTTAAGATTTTCAGCCTGTCCTTTTCTCCTCTGATAAATTCTCTTTTAACTATTCTGTCCTCCAAAGAATGATAGCTAATCACACAGACTCTTCCCCCAGGTCGCAAGAGCTCAAAACTGAGGGGAAGAGCTATCTTTATATTTTCAAGCTCTTGATTTACCTTAATTCGTAAAGCTTGAAAAATCTTGGTGGCAAAATGTATCCTTCTTTTTTTCCGAACCTCGGCTGGAATAGCTTTTCTTACTACTTCTACCAGATCCCAGGTGGTCTTGAGGGAGGCTTTTTTCCTCTCTCGAACAATAAATTCTGCTACCCGCCGGGCCCACCTTTCCTCTCCTAACTTCAAAAAGATATCCTCTAGTTCGGCTGCCGAGAGATTATTCACCAGATGAGCGACCGTTATTCTCTGTGACCTATCCACTCTCATATCTAAAGGAGCAGCATAGCGAAAACTAAAGCCTCTCTCTCGACTTTTTAACTGGAAAGAAGACAGTCCTAGATCGTAAAGTATACCGTCTACCTCTCTTATCTTTTTCTCTTTTAGAATTTGAGGGAGATGTTTAAAGTTTGCTTTAACCAAGCTAATGTGTGATTGATACTTCTTTAGTGCTTCCTTAGCTACTTTGAGAGTTTCTTCGTCTCGATCTATCCCTATTAAGCTAATTCTACCCCTTGCTTTTTCCAGGATGGCCTCACTGTGACCACCTGTACCTATAGTGCAGTCAACATAAACATCCCCCTCTTTTGGAGCGAGCCAGTGCAAAACCTCTGTGACCATTACCGGCTGATGAGGGGATTTCAAATCTCCACATCCATAATCTTCTCCGATAACTCCTCGAAGATGGACCTCTGTTCCCGGTAGTACTTATTCCAGCTTTCCTCGCTCCAGATTTCTATCTTATTGAAAGCGCCAATTACAGCAACCTTCTCCTTAATTTGGGCAAAATCCTTCAAAGTTTGCGGCAGGGTGATTCTTCCCTGATTGTCTGGCTGAACTGGATGAGCTCCAGAGAAGAGAAGTCTTAGAAA
>JBHIAL010000030.1:0-9666 GCA_046758525.1 bacterium | reverse complement strand
GGTTGGTCATAAGGTAGACAGTTTCAATCTTAGAGTTTAGTTTTCTATTCATCAGGTCCATTTGGAACTCATACTCAAAATCAGAAAGAGCCCGCAGGCCCCTGATGATGAAACCAGCCCCTTTTTTCTCAGCGTAATGAACAAGTAAACCTTGAAAACTCTCAACCTCTATTCCAGGACAATCTTTAAGAACCTTACGGATCAATTTGACCCTCTCTTTTGCTGTCAATAGAAATTCCTTTGAAGGATTGTCGTTAACGGCTGTGATTATCTTATCAAATAAATATTTACTCCTTTTCAAGATATCCAGGTGCCCATTGGTAATGGGATCAAAGCTTCCCGGATAAACGGCAATCCTGGGTTTAGTAGAAGATTGATCCATCCCTTACTCTTTTGAAGTAAAATAGTCTTCTAAAATCTGCCGGTGATCGAAGGCTAGATCTTGAGGTAGTTCTTTCCTTCTGAAAACTTTTATTTTTTTGGCATCATCTCTAGCTTTCAGTTTTCCTTGAGATCTGGCAGTAAAAACAGTGGTAATGGTGTGACAGCGTGGGTCTCTTTTGGGACTGGAATAGGCACGAAACTGCCGCAGCTCCTTTATGTCTAGGTTTGTCTCTTCCTTGGTTTCTCGTCGGGCAGCTTCTTCTAAAGATTCTCCATAATTTACAAATCCCCCAGGTAAAGCCCACCCAAAGGGTGGATTCTTTCTATTTATCAAGACAATTCCTTTGTCCTTCTCCACTATGGTATCTACCGTAGGAAGAGGATTACGGTAAGTTCGAAAGGAATCGGTTATAATTTCTTTATGAGAAGAAAATGCAAGAGGAGGAAGGTCGCTCTTAAGAAAAGACTTAACCTCGCTTACTTCCTTTCCCGGATAGTAACTCTGTGATTGAACGATTATCTTATATCCAATGATAATTATTGGGCCATAGAGTTCTGATTTAGTTCTATATACCCCTATCAATCCGGCTAGTTCTCCTTTTATCCCTATCTCTTCCTCTATTTCTCTTAGGACCGCTTCTTGCGGTGATTCATCTTCTTCCATGAATCCTCCTGGCAAAGCCCATTTCCCTTTGCCAGGATCAATACCCCTCCGTATCAACAGTATCTCCCCATCCTCTCTAGATAAGACTCCTACGACTACGGGAAGGGGATTTCGATAGTGAATCCTGTCACACTGCCGGCAAATCAGCCTACTGCGACTGTCGATTTCTTTGGTCTCAAGCACTCCTCCACACTCAATACAGTATTGCATAATTTACCTCATCCTCAGACTTTCTTTTAGTTGAAGGTAGGCCTCTTCATTATTTATGCAGCCCGGATCAGGTGCCTTGTAGTCCCCAAAGTAGGCGTAGGCTCTGGCCCGGCAGCCTCCACAGGCCGATCTGAATTCACACTGTCCACAATGGTCCTTTAAATCATCCCTCACCCTTATTTCTGCCAGAGTAGATGAATGGTTCCAGATGTCAATAAATTTTTCCTTCTTAAGATCTCCCACCGGAAGGGGCATAAAGACACAAGGAGTCACTATCCCATCAGGCTGAATAGCACAATAGGCTCTTCCAACCCCACAGCCTCCGATGAATTGGGCTAAAGTTTTTGCCTTTTTCCCTTTCATGGAAGTATAGTGGGAAGTGGGAGCCAGTTGATGTTCACTAGTCATCATACAAACACGAGCATACTGAGGAGAGGTGGTCATACAAACTATATCTCCCTTGAGATAATGTTGATTAAGAGTGTTTAACATCTGTTCCCGTTGCTGCGGGGTCAAATCCAGATCCACCATATTTTTCCCTCTTCCCGTGGGAATGAAGTTAAAAGCATAGAACTTATCTACCCCCAAATCCTTGGTCAACTGGATCAGATCCTCCATCTCTTCAATATTTACCTGGGTTATAGTGGCGGCAATCCCGACTTCAAAGCCTTCTTGAGCCACCGCATTTTCGATTCCTTTTACAGCCTTTTTCCAGAATCCAGGGATTCCCCTAAACTCATCATGCACCTTTGGTTTAGCACTATCCAGGCTGATCTCCACGTAATTTACCCCACAATCGGCCATTCTTTGTGCTACCTCTTTAGCAATCAAAGTTCCATTGGTAGCAATGGTTACATAAAGGTTTCTCTGGTGAGTTCGTTCCAGTACCTTCCATAAATCCAGATCCATCAAGGGTTCCCCTCCAGAAAAAGCAATAGAGAAAACGTCTTCGTCGGCTAGCTGATCCACTATAGCCAGACGAGCAGCAAGGTCTAGTTCCTCTTTTAACTTCCTACCCGCCTCCTGATAGCAGTGTTTACATTTTAGGTTACAGGCGTTGGTGAGGTTCCATACCACTACCGGAGGGGCAGCAAAAATTTGGGGATGACGAAACCCATATTGAGCTACCGACCTCATAGTGAGGGCTATGCCATGTTGGAACAGAGGATCAGAAAGCTCCTCCTTTACCTTCTCCCGGGTCTGCCCAAAGACTGACCTTCCTAGCTCAAAGAAAAGATAAAAGGGGAGGATCTCAAATTTCCTTGCCCATCTCAAGGATTTGTTATTAGTATAAAGGGAAAAGATATCCTCCAGTATGCTTTTTCCTTGTTGGTCTTTTTTGGAGAGAAGAGAAAAAATCTCTCGATTGACCCGGTTTTTTAGAAAGAATTCTATTAAATAGCTTAGATCCATAGCCTATTCCTTAGCTGGATCTTTTGCTCTTTCTGCTCCTTTAAATATGCGTCTGTAGGCTAAATTTACGGTAAGCACAGGACCGAGAAATCTCCATCTTCTCCCGGAGATCACACCGGACAGTCTCCTGAAAATACCAGGAAAGCTATAGACATGTTGGTAGGCCCAGGTGAATCCCTCCTTTAATTCTTGGGGAGTCATCAGCTTAGGTTTGAAGACCACATTGGCTATGTCATAGTTGGACCAGTCATGGTCGACGATCCTTCCCTCGCTGGAGAGTTTGCTAAACAGCCGGGTACCCGGAAAAGGTGTAAGAATTCCAAATTGTACGACATCTAGCTTCACTTTTTTTATAAAATTGACCGTTTTTTCAAAGATACTTTTATCATCATTATCAAACCCGAAGATAAAGGCCCCCTCCAGAAAGATGCCAAAGCGATGAAATCTCTCAATGGCTTTCTTATAAAAACTTATCTTATTTTGTGGTTTATCTGCTTCTCTCAAAGAGGAAGGAGAAATAGACTCAAAGCCAACAAAAAGGGCCTTACAGCCGGATTGTGCGGCAAGTCCTAAGAGTTCCAGGTCCTGAGCAACGTTGATGGAAGCCTGGCCGACCCAAACCAACTTATACGGAATTAAGGCTCGAAATAGTTCCTTGGCATATTTCACATTTCCCATGATATTATCATCTAGAAAGCCAATAAAACGACTATAAAGAGACTTGCCTACTAGACTTTTAATCTCGGCAACTACATCTTTTACGGGACGAAAACGGTATCTCTTACCGAAGAACTTACTCACTGAACAAAAAGAGCAATCAAAGGGACAACCTCGACTTACCTGCAGTACCCGGGTGGTGATGTATTTATTTTTCTTAAGGAGAGACCTTCGAGGAGGGCAAATTTGGGAAAGGTCGACTCGTTGTCCATCTCGATAGAATGGCTGAAGCGTTTCTTTTCCTCCTCTTTTAAAATCCTCAATTAGTCTGGGCCAGGTGAGCTCCGCCTCCCCTATTACCACTGCATCAGCGTGCTGAATGGCCTCCTCAGGTAAAGCACTAGCATGCATCCCCCCTAATACTACTGGAATCCCCTTTTCTCTGAACCTATCTGCTATCTCATAGGCCCGGGGGGCAGTAGCAGTCATGGAAGTTATTCCTACCAGATCCGCGTCTTTGTTAAAATTAATTTCTTCCACATTTTCGTCAATTAGCTCTATCTCCACCTCAGGGGGAGTTACCGCTGCTACCGCCAAAAGAGATATTTGAGGAAACTTGAAAACCTTTCCTCTCTTCATTCTCTTTTCTTTCACCTGGAGTTTCCAGGTAGGAGAGATTAAAATTATTTTCATCTTCATTCCTTATATCTTTTATTCAAGGCAGATTTTTTCCTTTACTCTGAATTTCTACTTCTTTTCTATTTTTCCTTTGGTGATTCTTTATGACCTCACTTAACTTTACTACGGAAGAGTCGTATTCCCCGGCGATCATCTTTTCGAACTCTGGTCTAGTAATTTCATCCAGATGTCTGGCATAATTATTAAGGAATTCTGCTATTTCACCATTGATAATGGTCTCTGCTCCTTCGTGGGTTGGGTAGGCGCTAAATTCTTTAACTGCCTCTCTCAGGATCTGGGGTTTGTCTATAATGGCGCAGGGAGTTAGCCAATTGTTGTTCTCCACCAGTTGTTTCTTTCTTATGGAGAGAAAAAAGGGAGATACAATCGCTTCCTGCAGCCCCTTACCGCGTTTCCATAAATCAAAGATATTATCCACAGCAAAGTGAACAAAAACGCAGGGTTCAATATCTCCTTTGGAATTGATATGAAAGTATTTTCTTCCCCCGGCTATGCATCCGCCCGTCCAGGGTCCGTCATTCCAGAAGTCTCCAATGAAAATAGGCTTCTTTGATCTCCACTCCCACACCTTCTGACGAAGTTTAGCTCTCTGCTCAGGACTAGGCATAAGTTCGGTGGCCGGTTTTTTCCCTATGGGGATATAAATAAAATACCAACCAAAGGAGATATATCGGTCAACAAGATCATCTATAAATTCATCACTGCTAACTATTTTCGCATTTTCTCTGGTTACAGTCACGGAAAATCCCTGCAGGACCCCCGCCCGGTAGAGGTTCTCCCTTACCTTATTTATTTTCTCCCAGACTCCCTTACCTCTTCTCTCATCAGTCTCCTTTTTAAATCCCTCCAGGCTAATAGAAGGAGCTACATTACCTAACCTGGCTAATCTTTCTATCCTGTCTTCATCTAACAATGTCCCATTAGTATACACCTGGAAATACATATCATTGTGCTCTTTAGCTAAGTCCAACAGATCCTTCCCCGTCTCTTTATCCTTATAATAGAAGGGTTCTCCACCCGAGATGGTCAAGAAACGGATGCCCAGGCTTTTGGCTTCTCTTAAAATCCTGTCCAGGGTTGTGTAAGATAGGCCCTGTCCTCGTGGATATTCATGAGCATAACAGCCGTAGCAATTAAGATTGCAGGCGTTGGTGGGAGAAATGACAAAAAACCAGGGAGCTTTAAAGCCCTCTTCCTCCAGCTTTTCCCTTTTCTTAGCTTCCATGACCCAGTCACAGAAAAAGTTCCTGGCTAGTCTTTCCCTGTTCACCTTAGACAACCTATCCTGAAGAAGCAATCTGCTCAGCTCTGTCAAGGGATGTCGCCTCTGAAAAGCCTTGCGCACATTTTCCATGGCTGCTGCATTAGGACCGGCAAACTTGTGCAATCCAGTTAAGATGACGTCGAATTCCTTATAGTAATCTTTCTCATTCTGAGTCCTGGCCAGTCTGGTTAGATAGTGGTAGATTTGCCGTTCGAGGATTTTTTTCTTTAACCTCGCTGCCAGCAATTCAGCCATTTTCTCCTCCTTTACGGGTGAAATCTATTTTAACAGAGTAAAACAAGAGGGTCAAGCAGTGACTAAGCCACTTTACTAATTCCTTCCCAGAATACCTGCCAGACTAGAGAGTCATCCTGCAAAAGTGAACCTTTTTCCTTCCGAGAAATCCAATAAATGGTGAGACTATGCATCATCCCCACCAAGATCACGGCCAATTTCCTTGAATCCAGAGGCTTAATCTCTTGGTCTCTAATTCCTTTTTGGATCAGTTGATCGAGTATCTCTATGTAGCGCGACTGCTTTTCTATCACCCTCCCCTTCAACTTCTTTTCCATCTCTTCCTTGAGCGACTCAGGAAGAGCCTGCATAATCTTAAAGAAATCCCTATTCTCTTCCAGGAACCTCAAGTGGATCCCTATGGCTAGTTTAATTCTCTGCGAGGGTAACTCATCCTTTCTCATCTCCTTTTCAATCTTCTCCAGAAGAATGTCCAACTTATTCTCTATAATAGAGAAAAATAGGTCCCTTTTATTATCAAAGTGAAGATAGATCGTCCCCTTAGCTAATCCTGCCGCTCTGGCAACCTCCTCCATAGTGGTAGGGTAGAACCCTCTCTTGGCGAAGAGTTTTTCCCCCTCTTCTAGAATCTGGGCGGCATGGTTTTTTTGTCTTAACTTCCTTTTATCCAGCGTCTTAACCACTATCCGCCTCCTTAACCTTTCAGGTTTGAAAAAACATTCAATTGACTGTCTGACTGTTCAGTCAAAACTATTATAACAAAAGATGAATTTAAGTCAAGAAGTATCTCGGGGTGGATTTGACAAAAATTCTTACATACACTTCTATCTTTTCTTTCCGGCAAAAACAGTGTAAATGACGGGAATGAAAATTAAGGTAAATATCATAGAGACCGAGAGACCACCGATTACTGTCCTGGCCATGGGAGCCCAGAGTTCTGCTCCTGGTCCGATACCCAAGGCCATGGGTAGTAAGGCAAAAACAGTAGTGAAGGTAGTCATCAGAATCGGACGTAGCCTTCTTCTTGCGCCCATCTGTACAGCATCAGAAACTGACATCCCTTTACCCCTCAGAATGTTAATGTAACTGATCATGACGATGCCGTTATTTACCACAATCCCGGCTAGCATAATCATTCCTATGTAGACGATCATACTAAAGGTGGTTCCGGTAAGAAACAATATAGCAACAACTCCTATGGCAGCAAAAGGAAGGGAAAATATAATGACGAAGGGATGCCTCAGAGATTCAAACTGGGAGGCCATGACCATGTAAACTAGGATAACCGCCAGGATGAGGGCCAGGGCAAAGCTCCGGAAAGACTCTGCCATTTGTTCCTGTTCTCCCCCATACTTTAGGGAAAATCCTGGGGGCAGCACCAAAGAAGATAACTTTGACCTTATGTCTTTGTCTATTTCTCCTAGACTTCTTTCAGTCACGTGAGCGGAAACGGTAACTACTCTCTGTTGGTCTTTCCTTTCGATTTTTACCGGACCAGCGACCCGTTGAAGTTTGGCGATACTATCAAGTGAGATTTGCTGTCCCCGAGGAGAGGAAAGGTAAATTCTTTCAATATCAGCGAGACTCTGACGATCTTGGAGGCGAAGTCGCACCAAAATGCCGTATTCATCACCACCTTCACGGAAATGAGATGCTACGGTGCCTTCATTGGCTGTTTGAATCGCATCAGCTACCTGAGAAGTATTTATACCCAAGGTTGCGGCCAGTTCTCTATCTATGGATATCCGAAGCTCGGGTCTACCCATCTCAGAACTAGTTTCTGGCTCCACCACTCCCTTTATTTCCCCGATTAAATGAGAGATTCTGTTTGCCAGTGTGTCTGCTTCCTTTAAGTCATAACCCCGGATATCTATCGAGACCGGGGCACCACCAGAAAGCCCCGGAGGACCCTCATCTCCTTGAGTGATATGTATCTTGGCCAAGCCCAGGCTGGCTTGTTCCCATTCAAAAATAGGACGAAGGGTGTTGATGATTTCTGCGGAAGATCTCTTTCTCTGGGCGAGCTCAACCAACTTAACAGTTACACTGGCATTGTTTGAACCTTCACCTCCGAAACCCATCATCATTCCCCCACCACCGGAACCTACCTGAGTAAGTATGTACTTGACTTCGGGAACGTTTTTCTTCACCATTTCTTCCACTTCCCGGGCTGCCTCACTGGTTAGGCCTAATCTTGTGCCCAGAGGTGTTTCCAGACTGAGGTTAATTTGTCCTTGATCGGTCCTGGGCATGAATTCAGATCCGATCCGGGGCACAAGGAAAAACAATAACGCTATCAGAATCGAAAGTGAGCCGACGATTACGGTCTTTCTATGTCCGAGAGCCCAATTCAAGATAGTAGTGTAACGTGCCTCCACATAATCGTTCACCCTTCGACCGAAACTTCCTTCCCCTTTTTTCTCCACCCTCCTCATCGAAAGATATTTAGACGAAAGTACCGGGATCAAGGTTAAGGCAACGATAAGGGAAGCTGAAAGAGAAAAGATAACCGTATAGGCGATATATCTCAAGAAGATTCCTGCTATCCCGGTGGTAAAAAGGAGGGAGAGAAAAACGACTAGAGTAGTTAAAGTTGAGGCAATGATAGCCATTCCCACCTCGTCGGTACCCGCAATGGCTGCCTCTTTCACTGGTTCGCCTCGCTCTCGGTGTCGAAAAATATTCTCGAGCACCACGATCGCATTGTCCACCATCAGTCCTACCCCTAGAGCGAGGCCGCCCAAGGTTAAGAAATTCAGAGTAAGCTCGGCCGAATAGAGGAAAATGAAAGTGACCAAAATCGAGATGGGGATGGCAGTGAAAATGATGAGAGTGCTGGGAAAACTGACTAAAAACAGGAAGACCACCACCAGACAGATGATTCCCCCTAAAACAGCCGTCTGTCGAAGTTGAGCGATGGATTCGTTGATGAACTCCGAGGTGTCGAAAATTGTCTCGATCTGGACTCCGGAAGGTAAACTGCCTTTTAATTGCTGCAGTTGCTGGTGAACCGCGCTAGCCACTCTCACCGTATTGGTTCCCGACTGCTTTTGCACCTGAATGATAATTCCCGGTTTTCCATTAACGAATACCTCGTTACGTCTTTCCTTAAAAGAGTCCTTAATTTGAGCCACATCCTTAAGGTACACGGGGGTTCGATTACGATAGGCTATAACCACGTTCCCGATCTGGTCTACGGTTTCAAATTCTCCTATCGTCCTTACCAGAAACTCGTCAGGTCCGCTTTCCAGGAATCCAGCCGGCAAATTCAGATTCTCCGCTCTAATTATCCTCAGGAGGTGATCCAGGGATAAATCTACCGAAATTAATCGATTCCGATCCACCAGGACCTGAATCTCTCTTTCTTTGCCTCCGGAAACATTTACTGAGGCTACATCCTCCACCTGTTCCAATTTGTATTTAATGGTCTCATCGGCAAGGTGCCGTAATTTAGCGAGGTCGATATTGCCGGAGAGACTCAAGACCATAATCGGCATTAAGGAGGGGTCGAATTTTATTACCAAGGGCTTGCTGGCATCATCAGGAAGCATCGTTTCGGCAAACGATATTCTCTCTCTGACATCATTGGCGGCCTGGTCCATATCAACTCCCCAGTCAAATCTGACAAAAATCGTGGAACTCCCGTCGCGGGAGGTGGAGTCCAGATGTTCTATATTATTTACTGTGGCTACCCACTTTTCCAGGGGTTCGGTGACCGTCTTTTCCACCTCGGCTGGACCCGCTCCTCGATAGTCGGTGATCACTGCAATGACCGGAAGGCTGATATCAGGATACAGATCGATAGCTATTCTCGTTAGAGAAAACCCTCCCAATACCAAAATGGCTGCAAAAACCATAAAGGTACTTATAGGCCGCCTAATGGCGATGCGAGAAATGCTCATTTTTAGTGGTCCTTATCCAAATAATTGTCTATTCACCTTTTCAGGAATCTCCCCGCGATGTCCCCGAGGTTTATTTTCTCTTTTGCTCAAGGCACCATTTGCTGTTTCGTACCCCTTGTGGGCCGCGCCGGAGACCATCTGGCAATTCTTTTTGATAACTACCTGATAACCACAGGATCCCCGCTGTTGAGATCGGTCTGGCCAGAAATGACTACTTG
>JBHIAL010000029.1:0-9682 GCA_046758525.1 bacterium | reverse complement strand
GGATGAGATGAGACAGAAGGGCTTTAATTACCAGGGTATCGGCAGGAGATAGTCTATCTCAGCCGTGCAGCATTCCTGTAGCCTTCTGCCCAAATAAAAGTTGAGATAAGCCAGGCTATCTATGCAGCAGATTATGCAACTACTTTGAACTGAACCAGTCCCACGTCTCTTTCGGTCCTCCCCTAAAATCCACCTCAGCAGTATAGCCAAGCAGGTCTTTTGCCTTAGAAGTACCTGCCAGGGTGCACCTGGGATCCCCCGCACGGGGACTTGTGTGTGAGTACTTTAAAGGACTACCCGCAATTTTTCCTATCCCGTTTACCAGGTCAATTATAGAATACGTCTTACCGGTAGCGATATTGAATACGTGGCCTGCTGCCCGCGGTGCCTTGGCGGCAAGCAAACTATCTTTGACATATGCTTGAAAAACACTGGAAAATATCTCTTAAAGTTTATAAGATCTTCTCTAATAAATATATCACAAAGGTAATAAAAGGGCAGACATTAGTCACCCGATACCCAGATTAGAGGCGCAACAAAATTTCAACCAGAAATGGGTTTGAATAAATAAAAACCCCCTAACCCTTGAAATCCTTAGCAAAACCCAAAGGAAGATTTTGTGTCTATTAAAAAAGATACAGTAATAATTGGAGGCGGTTTTGCCGGGCTCTCGGCTGCGTATAAGCTTCTAAAACATGGAATCAAGCCTTTGATAATTGAAAAAGAGGCCTTTCTTGGTGGCATGGCCTCTTGCTACAAAATAGAAAATTTCTGGATTGAAAAATTCTACCATCACTTCTTCACTCACGATTCAGAAGCTGTAGCCCTTGCTAAAGAACTCGGCAATGGGAATGATTTAATTTGGAATAAATCCAGGATGGCGTTTTTTTCAAACAACAAGCTCTATGGTTTCACCACTCCTTTAGACCTGTTAAGATTCAGCGAAATAGGGTTTTTAGACAGGTTAAAAGTCGGACTTTTCCGTTTCTTAGCAAGAAAAAACGGTAGTTGTGATGAGCTTGACAGCCTGAGTGCAGAAGAGTGGCTCAATGGAAAAATTGGTTCATCCGCTTACAGAAAAATCGTGGCCCCAATTTTAAAGTCCAAATTTGGACTGCATATAGATGATATATCCGCTGCTTTCATTATGGGGAGAATTGAAGCAAGGTCACAATCAAGAACTAAATTTCTAAGCAGGGAAACGTTTGGATATTACAGAGGTGGACTGCAAAATTTTATTTCAGCGCTTCATAAAAGTATTAGCAGTCTTGGAGGCGATATCAAGTTGAATGCTGAGGTTGAAGAGATCATTGTTAAAGATGATTCTAATTTTGTGATAAAAACTGCACAAAAAGAATCTATTCACTGTAAGGATATCGTAGTTACAGTACCCATGCCGATTATAAATAAGTTAATAACATCGTATGCTGATATCAACCCTAACCTGGCTCAGTTTAATTACATGCCAGTAGTCTGCCTCTGCGCCGGCATAAAAGAAAAATTGAGTAATTATTACTGGATAAACATAGCATCTGAAGAGATTCCTTTTGGACTAGTTGTGGAACACACAAACTTTGTACCTGTTTCATTTTACAACGGAATGCAAATCGTTTATTTATCAGGTTACTGCGATATCTCATCTCCTTTATTCAAAATGAGCGAAGAAGAGATATTCGATTACTATATGAATGGTCTAAAGAAGATATTCCCGAGTTTTTCAGATAATAAGGTGCTGTGGTGGAAGGTCTCAAAAGAACCTTTTGCAACACCTGTTTTCGCAAGGAACTTTAACAAACTCCTCTTTCAATTGAAGGCAAAACTCCCAAAAGGGTTCTATCTCGCCGGAAATATATTGGCTTACCCGCAAAGCAAAAATGTCAATAATGCGATAAAATCAGGCATAAATGCCGCGGAGGAGATAATATCTGATTATGGACTCAAAGAATCTGTTTATAAGCATTGTAATACCTGCTAGGAATGCTCAGGCTACTTTAGAATTGTGTTTGAAAGCTATCCTCTCTTCGAAAAACCATAATTTTGAAGTTGTTGTTGTCGATGATGCATCTGATGATGCTACATCAGGCATTGCAGAAAAATTTCACTGTGTTTTAGTAAAGTTGGACAGAAATCTTGGTTCAGCAGTTGCAAGAAATAAAGGTGTAGAAGTATCCAGAGGTGACATAATCCTTTTTATTGATTCGGACATAATAATAAAGGAAAACACTATTCCTTTAATTCTAGATGATTTCTCATCTGATAACGAACTCGCAGCAGTAGTCGGAATGTTGGATGAAGAAATTCCACATAAAAATCTATCGAGCCAGTTTTTCAGTTTGAGGAAACATTATGACTACCTATTAATCGACGGCAATTTAAGCGTTCTTAATACTGCAATTGTTGCGATAAGGAAAGACGTATTTACCGAAATTGGCGGATTTAATGAAAGATATAATAGTACAATCGAAGATGCAGAACTTGGTAGGAGACTCTACAAACTTGGCTATAAAATCAAGCTTAACAAAAAAATTAGAGTAGTGCATCTTAAGTTTCATACACTTATGAGCTTACTTATCAGTGACTTTACAAGGGCGGGCCATTTTGCAAAACTCTTGGTACGAGAAAGGCTTTTAGGAAATATCTCCAAGGAAAAGAGATTCGGCAGTTTCAGAGGAGGTTCATTGATTACTGTTTCAATTGTTCCAATTATAATATTGACTTTTATTTCTTCCTTCTTTCTAAGATGGACTACTCCAATTTTTTATACTTGCTTTTTGATTTTTATACTTTCCAACCTTGAATTCCTCAGATTCACCGGGAAAGTAGTAGGTGTGAGCAAGAACTTTTTTATGCCATTAGTAATTTTTGTTGACTCTTTAGTGGTATTTACAGGTATTCTCTTTGGACTTGCTAGCTTTATCCGGGGAAATAAATTTTGAGGTCGGTTCAATATTATACTTCTTTAGCTAACTCTTTTTTTGGGGACAAGCCCTCAACGTTAACCTTGTTTGTTACTAACAGGTGTAACGCTAAATGCAAAATGTGCTTCAACTGGGAAAATATCGAAAATGGCGGGGCCAGAGATGAACTTTCAATACAAGAGATATCAAAAATTGCAGATGGGTTTAAGAAGCTTCACGCTCTTCTAATATCCGGGGGCGAGCCCCTTCTGAGGGAGGATTTGGCAGAAATTATCGGTGAATTTTACAAACGTTCAGGTGTTAAGCACGTCTCGATCCCAACAAATCTTTTCTGTGATGACGCACCTGAGATAATAAGGTCAATAGTCATTACAAATCCAGGCGTCTTTTTCCGTATAATCATAAGTCTAGACGGCATTGGTGAGGACCACGATAATATACGTGGCTACAAAGGAGGCTTTAAGAAGCTTTTGTCGAATTACGGAAGATTGCAGGTTTATAAGAATGGCCTCAAGAATCTTAGCCTTAATGTCGCTACCGTCTTTACCTCATATAATGCCGAAAAGCTTACTCACATATTAGATTTTGCGGGGAAGCTTGATATCGATGATATCAAGCTTCTTTACGTACGCGGGGATACCAGAGAGCCTGAAGCAAAAAATGTGAATCCTAGAGAATATAAACATTATATCGAATATACCGAAAAGTTGACGACAAAGAAGAACAGGACAAAGTCTTTTTATAATAATCTATTCGGTTCAGTTTCTCTTGTAGCAAGAGAACTTATTGCAGAATCTCTTAATGAAAAGCGAAGGGTTCTTCCGTGCAATGCCGGCTCTAAATTTATAGTAATCTCAGAAACTGGAGAGGTTTTTCCATGTGAAATCCTTAGGAAAGAGTTTGGGAAGTTGAGAGAGTGCAATTACAATATCTCCTCTATTATGGAATCTGAAAAGGCGCAAAAAGTAAAGCAATTTATTAAAGATGGCGAATGCAATTGCAATGTGCAATTGCAGTGCAATACCATAAGTAATATTGTTTATAATCCATCAATGTATCCAAGAGTATTAAAGAAGCTCTCGGGTTTTTACAAGTAGAGAATGGGCTTCGGAAAGTACTATAATTTTTTTAAAAAGCTCGCATCGGAGAAGAGGTGCTTCTGAAAGATAGAGCTTTTGTTAACCCGCCGTATGTCAGCATTGTAGTGCCCCCCAAAAAGTCAACAGTTTGAGCAGCGATTTTTGATAGAGGTGATTTCCGCTCAGCCAGGTGTTGGGCTGGTAACAGCCAGAACGGGCCGATTGGTGATAGACAACAGTCTTGCGATAACTAACTTCTTAGTAATTATAGCTGCCGCTATCCTCTTGCAGAGAGTTAAAAAGATATCTAGCTCCTTTGTTCTCATAATATATTCCTTTGTTTTTGTCATCACAGTTGCCTCTATTCTACATTTGCTCTACGCATCTTATATTATAGGTGCCTCGCTTATCCTCTATGGTGTAATCACTCATTGGTTGAAAGCCCCTGAGCTAGAACTCGACACAAAAGGGCATCGCAACCTATATTTACTACTATCTCTATGTATTCCACTCTTTACGTTCCAGGTGCTACAAGGGTTTATTGGTGGCCAGGATGCAAGGACAGCATACCTGCCGATGAGCAGGCTGCTCTTCGAAAATCCTGATTTACAGACCAAGCTGTACTATGAAGAAATCCCATTATACAGCAGACGTTTAGGGTTTCCTCCAGTGCTTATAGGGCTATGCACCACGTTCTATTCGATCTTCGGCAAAGTAGGTGCAGAGATAGCGGGACTTGTTCCGTCAATCTTCTTCGTTGGATTTCTCACAGTGCTATTCCGGTGGTGTGAGGATGCTGGAGCAAGAACCACTACCGCTGCCGTACTGGTGTTGTTTTCACCTATTTTGATAGAAAAGTGTTCGTGGTTTTACTTCGAATGTCCACTACTTTTTAGCACTACCCTGTTATTCTACTCAATTTGGAAGTTTTCAGTGGATGGGGAGGAAAAATACCTATTCTATGCAATGATGGGCTCATGTATGGCGCTTATGTTTAAGTACACTGGTATCTTTTTTACGCTCATGCTTGTTTACTATATCCTGCGCAACAGAGGACTGGACCGAAGGATATGGATACTATTTTTTGTAATACATCTGCCCTGTATGATGTGGTATTTAAGAAATATTTACTATTTTGGTAATCCTGTATTACCGTATCTTAATTTTTTGACATCTGACGAAGTATTCAGGTCCTGGCAAAATGCTGCCACGCTTCTTGTGTTTCAGGAGGCACATCAAAAGTGGAATCCGCTACTATTTAACATCCTGATTCTCCCCATATCGTTACCTGCATTAGTAGTCTGGGCAGTCATATTCCCATTCACCAGTCTAAGAAAGAACAAAGTGCACTGTTTGTCATATGTACTGTTTTGCATATTTCTGCCGATGTGGCTCTCTTTCAATACGGATGCTAGATACCTTATACCCTTCTACGGGGCAGTACTGCTGCAGCTCTCTGTCACTTTAAAAGACTATTCCCAGCAGCACCAATTATCACTTAGCACATACACAGGACCTAAAGGGAGAGTTGCCCTGTTTCTGTTCTCCCTAACCCTTATCCTATGTCTGCAATTTATATATGTGAAAAGGATATTCCCGGACCACGTATCTCCAGACATGGATGTCATAAGTTTCCTCAGAAATAAAGAAGGTGTTGACAAAAGCGCACTGATATTTACGGATACGGATCACGTAATTGCGTGGAACACAGGTTGGACGGTCTTTGAACCGGCTGTACCAAAGCTGGCCCCCGACTTCCTCGAAGCAAGAAAGACTAAAAACTTCTATGCATTGATGAACAAGTATTGTATTAAGTATGTTGTTAATCATCCGTGGATAAGCCCATGGGAAGATGACACCTTCTCTGCGATAGAAAGGGACCACGAACATTTTGTGAAAATATTAGATGATGGAAGTATAAAGATATGGAAGGTGCTTTACTGATTGCCGAATGAAGGTTATGTATAAGAGCTTTTTTAAGAAATCTTTCCGATTCCGCATCCTTAAAGCTAAATTACTTCACGAAGTTCAATTTATCAAAAAGTTCTGCTTATAGACTGCTGTGCTTAAGATCCAACTCGATAGCTTCCTGTTTTGGAAGAATATCTTTTACCTCTTCAGTACGAAGAGCTATCTATGCTATAACCAGAACGCTCTATCCGTGTAGCAGATTATGCAACTACTTTTGAACTAAACCAGTCCCACGTTTTTTTCAGTCCTCCCTTAAAATCCACCTCAGCAGTATAGCCAAGCAGGTCTTTTGCCTTAGAAGTATCTGCCAGTGTGCATCTGGGATCCCCCGCACGGGGACTTGTGTGTGAGTACTTTAAAGGACTACCCGCAATTTTTCCTATCCCGTTTACCAGGTCAATTATAGAATACGTCTTACCGGTAGCGATATTGAATACGTGGCCTGCTGCCCGCGGTGCCTTGGCGGCAAGAAGAGTGGCCCTGACTGTATCAGAAATATAAGTAAAGTCTCTCGACTGTAGTCCGTCACCATGGACCTCTACAGCCTTATCCCTTAGGGCCGCATTTATGAATATAGGAATAACATTTGCATACTGAGATTTTGGGTCCTGTCTGGGGCCGAAGACATTAAAATATCTCAGAGACACTGTCTCAAGCTCGTACACCTCATAAAATACACTGCAGTAGTACTCGCCAGCCAGCTTTGAGGCAGCATAGGGAGAAATTGGACAGGGAGGCAACGTCTCACCCTGCGGGAAGACATCTTGATTCCCGTAGACAGAAGAAGACGATGCAAATACCACGCGTTTGACCCCGGCATCTTTTGCGGCTAGCAGTATATTTAATGTTCCGTTTATATTATTGTTATTATTCCCTACGGGGTCTTCAATCGAGCGAGGCACGGATTTCTGTGCAGCCACATGTACGACATAATCCACACCGTTAACAGCCTTTCTTACAGAAGAGATATCCTTGATGTCTGCCTCTACAAGCTCAATATTCTGGATAAATGGCTCTATATTTTCTCTCTTACCGTCAGAGAAATTATCAATAACCTTAACATACTCTCCATCTTGCAAAAGTCTCTCAACGATGCTCGAGCCGATAAACCCTGCACCACCAGTAACCAGGTAACTTGCCACAACAACGGTCTCCTAGAACGTTAGTAATTACAGTAAGAGCATGTGCACCCACTACTAAAGACTTATACGCACAAGAGAAACTCCGTGAAGAACTTGATGCAGTATAATGATGTACAAAAATAGAGTCAAGGCAGAAGACCAGAAATTGATATCGTTGAAAATCCCTTTGTGGGGGGTGAACAGATATAAACGAATCCCTTGTTTTACGCCTTCATTTCGCTGCGGAGCTTAAAAGTGGGCTTCTTTACTTCTTCTTCCTCGGCGCCTTCCAACTTTATTCTTAGGCGGAGGTCGTTGGCACTATCAGCATAAGCCATTGCAGTATCATAACTTATCTTTCCTTGGACGTAGTAGTTGTAGATGGCCTGGTCAAAGGTCTGCATACCTTCTTGCTCGCCTTGTTTCATGGCCTCTTTCAGCAGGTTAATTTCCTTCTTGCGAATAAGGTCCTTTACTCTGGGGGTGTCTAGGAGTATCTCCAAGGCAGCCACCCTATTGCCATCAACAGTAGGGATAAGTCGCAGAGAAATAATGGCCCTGAGGGTGAGTGAGAGAAGCAGATATATCTGTTCGTGCCGCTCAGCAGGAAAGAAGTTTATGACGCGCTCTATTGACTGGTTAGCGTTATTTGCGTGAAGGGTGGCAAGGCAGAGATGCCCGGTCTCAGAAAAGTTTATGACCGCTTCCATGGTCTCGGTATCGCGCACCTCACCCACTAGGATAACGTCAGGAGCCTGTCTCAGGGTATTCTCCAGGGCACCGCCAAAGGAGAGGGTATCAAACCCTACCTCCCTCTGGTCAACTACAGAAAGCTTATGGTTGTGGACGAATTCTATAGGGTCCTCCACCGTGATTATATGCCCGGGTGATTTACTATTTCTGTGGTCTATCATGGCTGCCAGGGTAGTAGATTTACCAGACCCTGCTGCCCCTACCACTAATACCAGGCCCCTCTTCGTCATCGCCACATCTTTTAAAACAGTGGGTAGCCCCAGTTCATCAATGGTCTTAATCTGGAGTTTTATTTGACGAATCACAAGGCCTATATAAGTCTTTTGATAAAATATATTTACTCTGAAACGCCCGATGGACGGATAAGATAGGGCCAGATTCATCTCCTTTTCCTCGAGGAAGGTTGCCTTCTGTTTCTCGTTCATCACTGAAAAGGCAATCCTTTCCGTATCCTCGGGCTTCAGGGCCTCTGCAGGTATGGGTGTTGTCTTATCCTCCACACGATAGGCGGGTGGAAAGCCTACCGTTAAATATACGTCTGAGGCGTCTTTCTCTACCATCCCTTTCAAGAGTTCTTCCAAGTTCATCCGCTCTTTCCCTCTAAACACATGCCATTGCACCATGGACTGACAAGGCTTCTGGACTGCTTAAGTGGGGCATCACGGCCTCCTCGGAAACCACGCCTTTCTTGTAAAGTGCAGCTAGAGCAGCATCCATGGTCTGCATTCCAAACTGTTTCCCAGTCTGCATCATACCAGGTATCTGGGCTGTCTTACCCTCCCTGATAAGGTTCCTTATAGCAGGGGTGGCCATCATTATCTCCAGAGCCGCTACTCTACCTTTACCATCCTTCCTTTTTAACAAGGTCTGTGTAATAACCGCCTCAATAGACTCGGAGAACATGGTTCTTATCTGGCTCTGCTGTGCAGGTGGGAATACGTCTATGACCCTATCTACAGTCTTAGCGGCACCCGAGGTGTGTAGGGTGGCTAAGACAAGGTGGCCCGTTTCTGCGGCGGTCATAGCCAGAGAGATGGTCTCCAGGTCTCTCATTTCACCAACAAGTACAACATCAGGGTCCTCTCTAAGGGCAGCGCGCAGCGCATTAGCAAAACTATGTGTATGGGTTCCCAGTTCTCTCTGGTTTATAAGGCTCAATTTGGGCTCATAGACAAACTCGATGGGGTCTTCTATGGTTATAATATGACATTTCTTCCGATGGTTTATATAATCAATCATGGCCGCCAGGGTAGTAGATTTGCCGCAGTTAGTAGGGCCTGTCACCAAGACGAGGCCTTTAGCTTTTTTTGTCAGACCTGCAAGGATATTGGGAAGGCCCAGCTCTTCCAGGGTCATAACCTTGGTGGGAATCGTCCTAAAGACTATGCCCTCCCCCCTATACTGGTAGAAGGCATTGACCCTGAAACGGGCTATCCCCTTGAGTCCCACGGCAAAGTCTATCTCCTTTTTCTCCTCAAAGACCTTGCGCTGCTGGTCATTAAGGATATCGTAAAGCATATCATGGACTTGTTCCTTGGAGAGGGCTGGCGTATCTATCTTTTGGATATCGCCGTAGATTCTGATAATGGGTGGTTCCCCTGAGCTTATATGGATGTCAGAGGCACCTTGTTCACTTGCGTACATAAGAACTTCGTCAATATTCATAGTTCTCCTTTCTTATTTGCGCTCCGGCAGCCTTTTGTTGTGAGAATAATACCCCCTAAAAGGTACTCTTTACTCCCACTCTATGCCTGCTAAGGTACTTAGCAAGAAGCCTACATTCTTGTCGCTTGGGTCGATCTTCATGGCCTCCCTGTACGCAGAGAAGGCCTCTCTCGGC
>JBHIAL010000028.1:0-9740 GCA_046758525.1 bacterium | reverse complement strand
TCGGTTACGGTAATATGCTCACCCTGAACTATCTGAGAGTGACAACTGGTACAACGAAGCTTTATTTCGTTCCTTAAGGGCTGAAAATGTAGTTCATGACTAAAGGTAATATCTTTACTAAAATCTATTTTCTCCCTACTTAATAGGGTTTTGTTATGGCAGCCTGCTCGCAGACAAGACCTATCTTTAACCTGGGCTCGGTAAACAGTAGGAGTATTGCCGGTAATATAAAGTGCTACCATAGCTAAGGCTTCGTATTTGCGTCGGAAATAGGTGCCTATTCCCGGAGCAATGTGGCATTTGACACAACTAACCTTGTTATGCGTAGAGGTTGTCCAACTCTCGTAGTAGGGTTTCATGTTATGACAGGTTTTGCAAAAGCGCGGACTACTGGTAACTTCAAGCGAGATAAAGATAGCTGCCCCAATGGCTACCGGGATTCCTACCACAATACTCATGGCCTTCCAGCTTCTGATAATTAACATTTAGCGCACCTCTCTTAGTTTTTTAGCTCCCGAAATTAACAGGATTCTATTCCTCGATAATGAAATCAAAGCTCAGAAATGAGATTACTAAAAAGATAATGTCAAAAACGGCTAAAAGTTTTAGCCAGGAGGATATTTCTGCCAGGGAGCTTCCATTCAAAATACTAGAGGTGGATTTCACCGCCCCAATTATCACCGGCACTAAAATGGGAAAAAGTAAAATTGGCAGCATCACTTCTCTGGCTCTAGTATTAACCGAAATAGCAGAGAGAATAGTGCCCACGGAAGAAAAACCCAGGCTGCCCAGAAAGAATACCAACCATAATTTGGGCACCAGATAAAAGACATTAAAGTCAAAAAAAACTGCAAAGATGGGGAAAATTATGGCCTCGGCTACAGAAATGAAGACCAGATTGGCCAACATTTTACCCAGATAAATTGAGCCTCCGTCTACGGGTGAAAGTAAGAGGCCCTCAAGACAATGCTCGTCCTTTTCAAATATGAAAGATCGACTCAGGCCCAGGATCCCGGCAAAGGTGAAAGCCACCCACAGGATACCCGGGGCCAGCCTTTTTAAATCTATCCTTTCTCCCTGAAAGGCAAAGTTGAATATTACCATTACCAAGAGGGAAAAGACTAACATCGAGGAGAGGATCTCTTTGGTTCGTAGTTCCACTACCAGATCTTTCCAAACGATCATCCATATTTTTTCTAGAAACCTCATAAATTTGTCTTCTCGGTATACTGCGAATAAAGATCCTCTAGATCCCTCAGTTCTATTTCTTGCATACCCTGCTGATACTGGATCTTTCCCCAGCTCTGTATGGCAATCATATCACTTAACCCCAGACAACGAGAAAGATTATGGGTGGTCATAATTATAGTTTTTCCGTCCCCATGTAGTTTGTCCAGAATTTCCTCCAGCCTTTGGGCGGACCATTGATCTAGCCCGGTAAAAGGTTCATCAAGAAGAAGGACTACAGGATTGTGAATTATGGATCTGGCTATAGATAGGCGCTGTTTCATGCCTCGAGAGAGAGTACCTACCGCATCGTAGAGTCGACTTCCTAGTCCTACCTCATCTATCAATTCTTTAATACGCTCCCCCAGGTTTTTAACCTCGTATAGTTTGCCATAGAACTTTAGATTCTCATAAGCAGTTAAGTTATCATAAAGAAAACTACGGTGTGACACCATACCAATCTTTTTTCGCAGCTCTTCCTTTTCTTTTCTAAGATCGAATCCAGCTATCTTTCCTTCCCCTGCAGTTGGTTTCATCAGAGTAGATAGTATTTTAAGAAGAGTGGTCTTTCCTGCTCCATTGGGGCCAACAATAGTTAAAAATTCCTTTCTTTTTACTTTCAGCTCTAGTCCTCTTACTGCGAAAATGTTTCCAAAGCTTTTGCATATTCCTTTAACTTTAACCATCCATTCATCACCGCTAATCCTTCCATTTAAAATGGGTTCATTCTGCTTCATATTTGGAGGGGCACTTGGCCATTATTTTATCGGCTTGGAAGATGCTGCCTGGCTCCCATAGACCTCTTACCACCACCTCGGTCCCGTTCTTGAAGGTATCCGGAGCTACCCCTCTGTACCTTACCTGAAGATCTTGTTTTCCGTCAGTGATGATAAAATTCAGGCTCTGGCCATCCCACTTAATGGTCCCGTCTGTTACCTTACCGTTAACTTTCACTACTTCCCCCTGGCTGGAAGATCCTCCATTCTTAAGCTCGCTCACGGTCAGGTAATAGACCCCTGCCTTCTGAATCCCGGTGTATACCAGATAGATTATGGCTAAAATAAGAATAATCCCACCAATGACGAATTTTAGATTTTTTCTGCGCATCATACGCCTCCTTTATCTTGAGAATCTTTCCTTTCCTGCTCCAGCCTCTCTTGAGTAGGACAATCAAAAACGGGATGCTCATTGCCTATTGCCTCTCCATCAAAGATTAAAGAACAGCAGTACTCTGAAAACCTAGGTTTTAAGCCTGATCCTTTAGCATAACCAAAAATCTCCTCTGAGGGGTAGGCTATCCCATCTAATTGGGCCTCTAGTGCCTGGATTTCGATTTTTAGCTTCTCTTTTCCTTTCGGCCTGGCACATCCTAAAAGTATAGGTATCTCAGGAAACATTTGTCTGGCCCTCACAAAAATTTTCCCTACTTCGTTTAGCGAAGGTCCTTTTACGTTTTCCATGGGGGTATCCGCCAACGAACTCAGCACTACCAGAACCAAAGAGGCTATTTTATGCCTAGAGATTATCTCTAAGGCCTTCATTTCTCCCACAATCCTTCCGTAGTGTAGCCCGATCACCACATGAGGCGACACCGGAACCTCGTATTTTCCCAGCCACTGGAGTGAATTTTCATAATCCTCAATAGTGGCTTTTAGATGGCAGATGGCTTTAATAGTCTCATTGGCTCCGATGATATCGATCATGGCCGCATCGATCATGGCTTCTCTCAGTCCCCGAGCTAGTGGTTCATCTACCAGGCCAGTATGAACGACAATCTTAAAATTAAGATCTTTTTTGAGCTTTTTCATACTGGAGACATATTTTAGAAGAGGAACCACTCCCCGGGAATTAGACCCACCCGATATAAGCAATCCCCGACATCCCTTCCTAAACAGGTTCTGGCCAAGTTCAAGTAGATCATCTGGCCCATCAGTATAATACATGGCCTCTAGAATTCTGCCGCGGCAGTGCTCACAATTGAGCTGGCAAAAAGAACCAGTAATGGAGACCGGGACAAAGAAAGGATACCGGCTGTTTTCCCATTCCTTGGTCTGATATCTCTTTATGGTAGGGGCAAAAAAATATATTTCCTTGTCCTCTCGGTTTTTGCCTGCTTTTAACGTTTCTCCTAATAGTCCCATATCTGCTGCCTTATCCGGGAAATATCCTCTGAGGTCGGGGAAAAGGGATAATTTCTGATATTCGGTCCCGGGAAACAGTTCCCATAAGGTCTGTTGCAGGCCATCCTGCCATCTTTTCCGGGACAGCCAGGAGTCATAAAGGGAAGGCCAGAGTCAATAACCGATAACAGCCTGTCTTTGGGCATCCCAAATTCTTTTATTCTTTCCCTTTCCTCAAAGGCAAAATCCTTAAAAGAGACCATATTTTCCTCGATTAAGAATCTGGTGAGTTGAATACGCCGATATTGACCCATAGGAGGCTGAGATAGATCCTCTAACAGTGAGCCTCTTTCCGGGAAAAAAGAAAATAAATGAGTGTGGCTGCCGAGATCATGAACTCTTTGAATAATAGCGATCATTTCCTTTTCCGTCTCACCCAGTCCCACAACGAGATGGACGCCTACCTTTCCTTTGCCGAATACCCGTAGGGCTATGGTGACCATCTCCCAGTACCTCTCCCAGCGATGGGGGCCATGAATAGATTTACCCCTGAGTCGTTCAAATAGATCAGGTGTGGCTGCATCAATAGCTATCCCCACTCGGTCTGCTCCGCTTTCCTTGAATTCAAGTAGATCATTCTCGTCTAATATGGTGGGAGTAATGAGCAGGGAGATGGGAAGATCTGTTCGAGCTCTAATGCCGCGCATGATTTCCCCCAGATGCTGACGAGCCTTGGGATTAGTAATCATGGAAATACAGATCCTTTCCAGTCCATCTCCGTATTTATCCATTCGTTCCAGCACCGCTTCTAATTCATAGACCGGCCATTCCACGTGGATGAAACTCTTCTGGGCAAATTTTCCCGATCTCTCTCGGGCCAGGCCACAATAGGCACAGTTAGCAAAACATCCCTCTTCGTAGGTCAGCAACAAATTAAGGCAGTGGAGTCTCGCATTTCGATAGAATCGGCCCCTACGAAAGCCTAGAGTCATTGCTGCTGCCAGGCTCAGTCTCAGATATTCAGGGCTCTCTTTTATTTGAACATCTTTTGCCACAGAAAGCTCTCTTTTTAAGGGTCTAGGAATTTATAAATTATCCAACCACGAATGAACTTGCCCATTTACAATCTGGTAGTCGCAGGCTTTAGCCTGCGCAACCTAAAGGTTGCGGCTACCTTGCCCCATTTTCTTGATTCTTACCGGTCTTTCTTGGTCGAAGAATAATTTTCCTTGGCCGCCATTATGGTCTCCCTCAGGGAAGAGATGTCTATTCCATAAATGGGGTTATGGCCCATCACCTTCTTTAGATTCTTCTCCAGGCTATTTTTATCAGCGGCGCTCCACTTTAAGGTCGACTCGATTCTGTTAATCTCTCCGGAGGTGGAAAAAAAATCACCGGTAATAAGAAGGTTTTCAATGACTCCCCCGGCTAAAGATAGATAAATCTGCAGGAGGCCTCCCGGCGTCTTCTTATGGGCATAGCCCATCCTCTCTGGGGGGTGTTTAACGGAAAACCACCAATCAGGGGAACAATATCTTTTGTTCATCAATTCAGCTATCTTTTGACATTCCCACCTGGTGAATTGGCTGGGCGTGAAATTCACTCCCAGGCCCTCTTCAAAGGCCTCTACCACAATTTTCTTTACTGAACTCATCTCTACCGGTCTTCCCAGTTCTGCTTCCATGGTGGTCATGCGTTGATCAAAGCAGCTTATGGCCTTATCCCGCAGCTTTTCACCGGGAAGATGTAAGAGCTCTAACATCAAGGAAGTATCGAAGTCCAGAAGAAGGCTCATATGAAAGAGTAGGATGTCATCCTCTTCCACCGATGCGGCCAATCCCGCCATCTTCTTTCCCCCAACTTCAAGGTCGTTTTTGGGACGAAATCTAGCTTTAATTCCGAGCTGCCTGAGTCCCTCAATGATTATGTCTGCAAATCTAGCCAGAATGCCCTTTATATGCCTCTCCATCCCTAAGCATTTTAAGGGAATTCCCAAACCCAAAGCGAGCTGACCAGGTCCCATTATCACCGTGCCGCCACCGGTGATTCGTCGATTATATTCGATTCCTAACTCCCTACACCTATCCAGCCTAATCCCGGCCTCTAAATCCTGGTATCTTCCCACTATTACCGAAGGCTTGAAGCTATATAGGTGCAGAATAGGGGGACTGTGGCTTTGGGAAATAGAATGGGTCAGCATCTCATCCACTGCCAGTCCATAGGCGGCATTCAGATTTTCCTGAGTAATATATCGCCACTGAGACACTGAACTTCCCCTTTATGTTTCTTTTCCCTCTTTTCCTTTTTTCCGCAGCTCCTCCGCCTTTTTAATTTCTCCTTCTATCCAGGAGACCAATACCTCACCCTGCATCAGATTTTTAAGGTCTGCCTCAAGGTTGGACGACTCAACCACCATTATCCATCCTTTACCGTAAGGGTCCTTGTTCACCAAAGTGCTCTCATCCTCAAGGTCCGAATTCACTTCCAGGATAGTGCCACTTACTGGAGAAACTAACTTACCAATCCATTTACTGGATTGGATCTTTCCACAAGTCTCGCCTTGCTCAACCTCATCGCCTTCGAAGGGGAGATCAACATAGACTACATCCCCGGCTTCCTTCTGAAAGAAATCACTCATACCAACTCGCACCTTTTTCCCCTCCTCCACTTTTGCCCATGCGTGTTCCTGATGGTAGTAAAGATCATCTGGAAAATCATATCCTTTTATCTTAGCCATTTTAATTCCCTCCTTCCCTCTTCTCTCTTATGCCGGAATCAAAACTCAGCCGGAAACTCTCTAATCTGCTTATAAGTAAATACCGGCCCGTCCTTGCAGACATATATTCTCCCAATATTACATCTTCCGCACTTGCCGAGGCCACACTTCATCTTCATCTCTAGAGTGGTGACGATCTGTTCAGGAGTAAAATTCATTTTTGCCAAAGCCCTTAAGACAAATTTTATCATGATGGGGGGGCCACAGGTGATAACCACCGCATCCTCCGGCGAAGGATTCTCTTCTTCTAAAACGGTAGGAACAAATCCTATCTTACCCTGCCAATCCTTGGTTTCTCCTCCCGGATCAACAGTCAACACCGTTTTGACTCCGGGAGTGTTTTGCCATAGCTTTAATTCCCTCTTATAGACTAGATCTGCCACTGTCCTTGCCCCATAGATTATACCAATGTCTTTAAAATTTTCTCTTCGGTCTAGAACGTTCCAGATCAAAGATCTGAGGGGAGCCAGGCCAATTCCTCCCCCCACAAAGATGAGGCTTTTGCCCTGCATCGCCTCTAGAGGAAAACTATTCCCATAGGGACCTCTTATACCCACGGTTTCCCCTTCCTCCAATTCATGAATGGCCTGAGTTACCTTACCCATTCTCTTTATACTACACTCTATATATCCATTTCTGGTAGGGGAGGAAGCCAGACAGAAGGGAGCTTCTCCTTTCCCCAGAATAGAGAATTCGATGAACTGTCCCGGCTTATAGCTAAAAGATTTTTGCCACTCTGGATCCTGAAACACCAGTTTAAAAGTCTTTATGTCCAGAGTTTCCGGCTGAATTTCCTTTACCGTGGCTAATTGGGGTAAATATATGTCTTTCATACTTTGACTTCCACCCGAGGAATGTTATTAATCACCTCCACAATGTCCATCTTCACCGGACATTGCCTCACACACCTCCCGCATCCGACGCAGGCAATTTGGCCAAAGTTTTTCCTGAAATAGTCAAATTTATGATAAACTCTTTGTCTAAACCTTCTTCGCTTCTCCCTTCTGGGATTTTCACCCGAGGTCATTTTGGTGAAAAGGGGGAAGCTACAACTGTCCCAAAATCTAATCCGTTGTCTTCCCTCGTCGGTTAAGTCAAAACAGTGACAGGTGGGACAAAGGTACGAACAAATGGCACAGCTAATGCATTTACGAGAAATTCTCTCCCAATATGGGTCATCAAAGATGGCTTCTAAATCTCCAGGCATTTCCAAAGCTTTGGTAATCATCTTCTTCGCGCTGTCTTCCAGCCTCTCCTTTTTCTCCCTATCTTCCTTCTTTACTCCCACTCCGGCGTAGTTCAATAATTCCTCACCCTTAGAGGTTACGGTTTGGGCAAAATAAGTTCCCTCCCCCAGGTAGGTTAAGAGTAGATCCATTCCTTCGGTAGAATGAGGCCCTCCGTTCAGGGAAGTACAAAAACAACTACTCTGGGGATTGCGGCAGGCTAGACCCACCAGGAGGGTCTTTTTCCTCTTTTCCAGATAAAAACTATCTTCATATTCCCCACCAAAGACCTTATCTAATAAACTCAAGCTCCGGGCATCGCAAGGACGGATTCCCCAGATTATTCGGTTCCTCTCCCAGCGTGGTGAAGGCTCTAATCCTTTATCCTTAAAGCTAAAGAGGCTCTCTCGAGGGGGAAAGAAAAACTCCTTGGCTGGTTTTAAAGGGTTAGTATAATCGGATAAGACCTCCTCCACCTTTTTGATAGGCTTAAAGAGAACTAGATTCCCATCTTTGACCGGAGCGATGATCTCAAAGTCCTCCATCAGCTCGCTCAACCTTTTATTTATCTGATTCTGCTCGATTATTCTTTCCATCTTAATCCTATCTTATAAACTCCTGGGGATCATCTTGTCTAAAATCGGCCAGGGGTGGTTTAGTACTCGGATCTAATCCAGCCTCATAGCCGAACATCTGGTTTATCTCCTTTTCCAGTTTCTTATTTAATTTCCTTAAAGGGATGTTTACCGGACAGGCTCTTTCGCATTCGCCACAATCGATACATCTTCCGGCTAGATGAAAGGCCCTGACCAGATTCCATACCGTATTTGCCTGGGGAGAGGGTGAAGGTAAGATCCACTGAGGCATGGTCTTATCAGCAATGCATTCCTTGCAAAAGCACATCGGGCAGATCTGCCGACAGGCATAACAGCGGATACAGCGGCTGAACTCGGCCTGCCAATAGAGCCAACGCTCTTTTATTGATTTTGCTTCCATTTCTTCTATTTCCACATAAGGATTTTTCTCTTTTCCTCTCTCCTCCTCCACCTTTTCCTTATTTTTTATGAGGATGTCGTACTCTTTGGGAATATGCACCTCACAATATCTGCACTTTTGGCTGACCATCTCACCCCTATCTTGGCTACGAACACCGTCACACTCCACTCCTATGATCATCACCTCTTCCCGCTTAATCTGTTTTTCCTGAATAAGTCCGATAATGGATCTCACATCGCAACCTTTGGCTACAATACCTACGATCTTTGAAGCAGGTTTTTCACCAGATTTGGAGGGAGATTTTTCCGCCTCTTCTTGCCTAATTTCAACTAGATAACGAGAAAGATTGTAAACACAGTCCTCATTCCAGAAAAGTTTTTCTACCTCCTTTTCTTTTTCTATAAAAGAGGGAGTCACCTCATTACCATTAAGGGTTTTCTCATACCCGATGATCAAATCTACCTTCTTTTCCTTTAATAATTCCCTGGCCTTGGCCTGTAGCTCTCGGATCATTGGCCTGTCTCGACGAACTTTTTATTGGGCCCGATCTTTTTTACCTCTTCAATGACTGCCCTTACTACTTCGGCCCATTTGTCCCCTTCAGCGGCGGAGACCCAGCTCAACTGAAATCTTCGTGGATCAAAGCCCACATATTCTAACAGTTTCTTCAGGACCGCAAATCTTCTCCGAGCATAGAGGTTTCCCTCTGAATAATGACAATCCCCGGGATGACATCCTGAAACCAGGACTCCGTCCGCCCCCTGCTCCAGGGCCTTAATAACATAAAGGGGATTGACTCTGCCCGAGCAGGGAAGGCGAATAATCCTGATATTGGGAGGATATTGAATTCTACTAATCCCGGCCAGATCCGCCCCCGCATAGCTGCACCAATGGCAGAGAAAGGCGACAATTCTTGGTTGCCAATTCTTTGGCTTATGGACTTTTGCTACCAATTTATTTCTCATACTGCTTCTGCCTGAAAAGCTTCTAGGGCTTCATAAATCTGGTTATCGGTAAAGCCCTTCACATCTATAGCTCCGCTTGGACAAGCGGAGCTACAACTTCCACAACCTTTACATAAAGCTTCATTGACTACCGCCACTCTTTCGGTTCCATCGACCTGTACCGCCTGATAAGCGCATACTGCCGCACACGTTCCACAGCCACTACACAGATTTTTGTTTACTACGGCTACCTTTCCTTCAACTAGTACCCTATCTTTGGTGAGTATACTAGCAGCCCTGGAAGCGGCTGCCTTAGCCTGGGATATTGTCTCTTCAATAGACTTGGGTGAGTGAGCTAGACCACACATAAAGACCCCTTCGGTAGCGAAATCAACTGGTCGCAGTTTCACATGGGCTTCCAGGAAGAACCCATCTTCATTCAGAGGAACCT